>JAUSPW010000297.1 GCA_030652635.1 Pseudohongiella sp.
CGTTTTTCGTTTCTGCTGTCTATCCCGGTTATCCTGATTGCCTGCGGTCTGCAGAGCATCGAACTGATCACCAGTGAATCTGCAGTGGATTGGACAGCCATGGCGGCCGGCGTATTAGTATCGGGGGTCAGCGCCTATTTATGTATTTATTACTTTCTTGCCTTTATCCAGCGCATTGGTATGCAGCCGTTTGTCATTTACCGGCTGGCGTTAGGTGTACTGTTAATCGTGATGTTTAGAGACGCCGTGGTTTAGAGACGCCGTGGTTTAAAGAAGCCCGGGTTTAAAGAAGCAATAGTTTAACAACTCGTTCAGGTAAAGCGCAGTGACCTGACCGGTCGTAGCCCGGCAATCGACACAATCAACGCAAACACAATAAGTACCGGCACAACAAATACTTTCAGTGACGTGGTGTCTTGCTCAGACAAACCGATCAACCCCATCAGCACGTAAACAATAGCCGATACGACATGCAACGCCATGTATAGCATGATGAACTGGTTGCGGCCACGACTGACTGCCGGTGCTCTACCCATCAATGTCCAGCGCATCGCCATGACCAAGCCCAACAAATCTGTGGGCCAGAACAACATCAAGTTGATATTGGCGTGCATATCCAGATGTGCCGAGAATAACCAGCCTAGCACCATGATGCTGCCGTAAACACCACTGAACAGACAAATGGCGACCGCAATCAGCCCTAGCACGCGATAACTCAATCCTGGCGCGCGCAAAGTAAAACCTGGCTGACTGGAAAACGAGGCAATGGATGCCTTGCGTACGCTCAAGAACAACAAGATCAGCGGAATCAACAAGGCAATTACCGCAAGATACGGATTTGGCCCATCGGCGGGTGGCGTGAACTGCGCCAATATCTCACCATCAGCTAGCAAGCCCAGTCGGTTGAGATGTTGTCTCAAACTGGCAGGTAAAAACATTTGCTCCCACTGCGTCATTTGCCGGTCGATACGACTGTTCATCAGCACGTCCAATGACATGGCAATCAGAGGCAGATTGGCATAATGCGATTGCACTTCGTCACGGAAGGAATTTTGGACAAGCGTCTGACTGCGTGCTGCCAGCGTTCCGTCCATGGCCTCGTCAAGAAAATCACGGACACGTGTTGTGCAGTTATCAAAAAAATAGTCGTAGTTGTAAACGATATTTTCCGGGCGCAGATTCCACGACAGGCGCTGATAAAGCTGAAGCTTTTGCGGATTGGTCAGAATCAACCGGTCTTGCCAGACTGTGCGGGCCTCGCCTTGGTAACGAGAAAGTTCCCAATGCGGCGGTGACACGCCCAACTGGTATTCCATGATGCCGCGCACAAAATTGGCACCAAAGCGCATATAACCAACACTGGTGTCAAAAAGCCCCCAGTTAAAAACAATATCGGTACCCGAGTTTTCATCCACCATACGCAAGGCGGTGTGCCCAAAGTTATCCCAGAGGTGGTTACCAACATCCACGGTAATCAGGAAAAACTGCAAACGATTTAGATCTACAGGCACAAGAATGCTGGCAGCGTTATCGATCAGCGGCAAACCTCGATCATTCAAGCTTATTGATGCTTCCTGCCCAGTCGCTGCCGCGGGGTTCGCATCCTGAGCAAATACGAATTTGGGAGCCACGAAACTAACAAGCGTCAGTAACATCGCCAAAAAAAGCGCATGGCTGTAGCGCTGCCGCGGCAAAGGCAGTGCGTGTGACAAGCCCTGACAGGCTTCATATTTCATATTGGAGGAAGTCAATGATCTGCGAAGCTTCTTGTAATGTTTTTTATAGTGGAATATGCACTGATGTTCTAATTGATCGGTGGAGCCGATTTCTTAAATCCAGTCACACCCTGATTACGAAGACAATTGTGCGACGGATACGTTCCTGAAGAACGTGGTCGCCGTCAAAAACAGCGCCATCATATCAAAGAAAGTTCCCTGATCAAGTATTCAGTCTGCGGTCCTGCGTCGGCCGCCTTGCCGACTCGGTCTTCAATGCCTATGATAACTGCCTTAATCAGTTTATCCCCTTGGAGAAAGCAGCCATGAACGGTGCCAGAGCGCTTATTGAAACACTCGCCAATTGTGGCGTTGAATTATGTCTGGCTAATCCGGGCACCTCAGAAATGCATTTGGTGCAGGCGCTGGATCAAGTACCCAAAATGCGCAGCGTACTGGCACTGTTTGAAGGTGTTTGCACCGGCGCCGCTGATGGATACGGCCGCATGACCGGCAAACCAGCAGCCACCCTGTTGCATCTTGGACCAGGCCTAGCAAACGGTATTGCTAATTTGCACAATGCGCGCAAGGCTGGAACGCCCATTATCAACCTGGTGGGTAATCACCCGCAGTTTCATATGGGATACGATGCGCCGCTGACGTCCGACATTGACACACTGGCGCGCAATTTTTCCTGTTGGATAAAATCCTGCAGCACTGCAGACACCCTCGCACAGGACGGCGCTGAAGCATATACCGCCACTTTGCGCGCCACCCCCGGTTCCCAAGGTCAAATATCGACCTTGATTCTGGGTGCCGACGCAGCATGGGGAGACTCGCCAGGCCCGGCAAAGGGCAATGGCATTCCTCAGCGCGCGTTGGTCGATGACCAGAACGTCAGGCAGGTAGCCGAGATACTGGCATCCGGCGAAAAGTGTGTGATGATTCTGGAACACGATGGCGTACGCACTGAATCACTGGAACAGGCCGGCAAAATTGCTGCCAAAACTGGCTGCCGCATTATGTCCGGTACCTTCCCCGGTCGTGTTGACGGCGGCGCAGGCATGATTGATGTTGAGCGTATGCCCTATTTCCCCGAGCACATTCTGGCCTCTTTGGCCGGCGTCCAACATTTGATTCTGGTTGGCGCGCAGATCCCCGCCAGCTTTTTTGCGTACCGCACAACGCCCAGTAGACTGGTACCGGAAGGCTGCCAGGTCCATACGCTGGCGCGCATCGAAGAAAATGCGCTGGATGCCCTGCAACAACTCGCAGATCGTGTTGGAGCAAAAGACGTCGTTGCGCGACGCTTTGCCCGCGCTGAGATGGGTTTACCAAGTGGCGAAATGAACACCCGCAATATGATTCAGGCAATTGCAGCAACCCTGCCAGAGCATGTCATCATCGCGACCGACTCCGGTCTTGGTAACGCTGCCCAACCCGCATGCCAGACCGCTGCCCCTCATAGCTGGCTCAGTCTGACCGGAGGCTCCATTGGCCAGGGCAGTCCGGTATCAACGGGGGCGGCATTGGCATGCCCGCAGCGCAGAGTGCTGGCTTTGTTGGGTGATGGCGGAGCAGCCTACACCATTCAAAGTTTGTGGACGCAGGCTCGTGAACAATTGAATGTCACCACGGTGATATTTGCCAACCGCAAATACAATATCTTGAACATCGAGTACGGCAGACTGGGTGTGACCGACGTTGGCCCGATTGCTGCCAGCCTGTTTGATATTGGCAATCCGGATATTGACTGGGCGATGCTGGCCAATAGCATGGGGGTGCCGTCGGCAACCGCGCGCACTGCAGAAGAGCTGTGCGCACTGTTAACGCGTAGTTACCAGCAACCTGGTCCATTCCTGATCCAGGCGATGTGCTGAGCTATCGGGTTTTAGCTAAAAAATGTGCCAAATGACCAATCTTTGGCACGTGCTTAAAGGCATCGGCGCAGATTAAAACACGCACCAAAACCTTACGCCTTGTTTTTTATGAATTATTTATGTTGGCATGGTTCTCGCTTAGATAACAATGACAAACCTTAAAACACCTTGTCACTGTACTTTAAAAAACGCCGTTTTCCGGCACGTCAGACCGGTTGGAGCCTAATGATATGAATATCATCAAAAATATTTGCACACTGATCGTTTTTGTCGCCTTGTTTATATTGGCACTACCCTTGATTGGTGCGGGCCTTGGTTTGATGGTGCTGTTTGGCGCGGTGTTTATCTGGTTACTGCCCATTCTGCTGATCCTGAACTCTGACAAAACAACAGGGGGAGAGAAGGCTGCCTGGATACTCGCGATCATTTTCCTGTCATGGTTTGCGTGGATATTTTACTTCCTGCTGGCCCCGATCAAACCACGGCGTGACTACTGGTACGAGTAACTCAGGCCTGAGAATATTACTCAGCAGTCAGTTTATTGATCCTACGCAAAGACACCGCCACTCTTGGATGCAGCACCAGAGTGGCTGGTGTAGCATGGCGATTGATGATCACTGACAGAGCAGGCAACATGAATCAGCACACTGCAACATGTGTTCCGGGTAGCGATGAATGGCTGAATCAGGTCACCGAAAGCATCATTGAACCCAAACGACGCATTATTGACCCCCACCACCACCTGTGGCGCAAACGCTTTAACCGTGATTACCTGCTGGACGAATATTTTGCCGATACCAACAGCGGCCACAACATCGAACAAACCGTGTTTATTGAGTGTCATGCCTTTTATGACAAAGAGGCACCCGAGCATCTGCAGTCCTTAGGCGAAACGCGCGCCATTACCGAAATAGCCACCGCCAGTCGCTGTTACACTGACCAGTCCAATATCAATGGCATTATTGCCAACGTGAATTTGTGCTTGGGAGAACAGCCAGATTTATTAAAATCCGTCATACAGCAACATCAGACAGTCGCAGGCACACTGCTCAAAGGCATCCGCCACTCGGGCGCGCGCGACTCCAGACCCGAGGATTTGTTAATACCCGGACGTGCACCACCCTACCTTTATGGCAGAGAAGACTTTCGCAAGGGGCTGCGCATCCTGGGAGAACTGGGGCTGGTATATGACACCTGGCATTACCATCACCAGAACGTTGATTTCTGCGATCTCGCAGAAGCGGTCCCTGAAACAACGCTGATTCTTGATCACTTCGGCACACCCTTGGGTGTTGGTGTTTACAAAGGTGCGCGTGATGCCATTTTTGCGCAGTGGAAAGAGGACATCAAGCGCCTGTCCCGTTGCCCCAATGTCTATGCAAAACTGGGTGGACTGGCAATGCCTGATAATGGTTTTGGCTGGGATCGTCGTGACAGGCCAGCTGATTCTGATGAACTGGTACGGTGGCAGAAAAAATATTACCTGCACACCATTGAGTGTTTTGGGCCACAGCGCTGCATGTTTGAAAGCAACTTCCCGGTCGATCGACTCTCGATCAGTTATCCCGTGTTGTGGAATGCCTTCAAAAAATTAGTGGCTGACTTTAGTGAAAGTGATAAACATGCGTTGTTTTATGCGACTGCAGCGCACGTGTATCAACTTACGACTCCCGGCGTTTGACACGCTTTACCACCGCACTGCTGGTTAATACTGGTTTTCCATCGACTTCGATGACGGCTCTGACAAAAATCAGTGAACCGCCTTTGCGGGTGACTTCACCACGACCAATCACCAGATCGCCGTCAAAGGCGGGGCCAATAAACTCATTGTTGCAGGTTACGGTAACCACGGCTTCGTGGCTGCCACCAATCGCTGCGATGCACAATGTGTAGTCGGCAAACATCATCAGAATGCCGCCATGCAGGGTTTTATGTGCATTGCAGTTTTCTGGCCTGACTCTGAATGCGGTAGTAACCGATTCGGTCTGCCCGGCAGCATCAACGGCAAAAAAGAACGGCCCGTTGTGGTCTTCGGCACAATCGCCCTCCCAGTGCTGGAAATGCTCTGGTATGCCATATGCTTGCGGGGTTATGTTTTTGGTACTCACTCAGTCTTTTTCCTCTTCATCATCATCATCTGTCACCACATCGATTGCAGCGCCAGCCACCTTAAAAGGTACTTTTGCCACTTCCAGAGTGACATCCACCGCCGTGCCAACCACCGTTCCGAGGCAGGCCGTCAGCGATATCAGAAGCGCACCCAGAAAAAAATACCGCACCCATGCTGTTTTCATATCAACACTCAACTTTCACTGCAGATCAGTGAGAATTCAAATATGACCACCACGTCGAGCCGTAAATGGCATCACTTTTTCGATACCTTTGCCATGGTCAACCAAATCACGCAATTCAGTCGCCAGGCGTTCACTTTCAGCCAACACGTGTTTCCAATAGTCAACGCGCCGCGATTGTGTCATACGACGGAAATCATTTCGATCCGGAATTTTGCCAAATGGCAAACTTTTAACAAAGGTGCGTGAGGGCGACACCAGCACCACGTTATCAAAGTAGGCAGGATGGGCGCGTCGCCAGCCTGCAAACTTGTCAAACCAGCCAGGCACGATACCTGCGTAAAAATGCGGGTAAAGCACCAATCCCGGGCGCGTGTTAAAAGGCAAATCAAGGTGGTAGTCCGTAATGCCGCCGTCGCGATAAACAATATCTTCGCTACCAGCGACGCCGTGCACCGACTCCATAATCTGTGGAATTGATCCAGTCGCCATCAATACTTCCCGCACATTATCTGTGCGCAAAGGCAACCACGATGTTGGCATATCCGTCAGCCAGTCCGAATCCGGGCAGTCGAGTGAGTTATAAAAAACGTGACGCTCAAAAAACTGCCGAAGCAACTTGCGACTCACCATATTGGACAGTGCGGCCATCACCAGTCCGGCATTGAGAGGCAGATTTTTGTCGGAACTTACAAGGCGTCGAGCACGGTCGGCGATCACGTAAAGGCGACGTTGCGGGTTGAAGGCTATATCGCTGGCTCCGCTGTCACCCAGCATGCAATCCAGCATGCCTCTGGCCTCGCGGCTGATCTCGTGCTTGTCGGGTGTTTCAGAATATATCTGTCCCGCATACCGAAACGCCAGGCGCTGTAATGCCGACACAGGGTCGGAATGCGCGTAACACGCCAATCGCCAGGCCCCTGCAGACGATCCAATCATGCGTAAAGGCTGTTGCCTGGTTTGCAGCTTTGCGCTGAAAAATTCACCCGCCAGATATTTGTCCATGCCATAGAGCACGAACCATTTTGGACCCCCGGAAGCGCCGGCCAGCCAACTGATGTCATCGGCACGCAAGCCATGTGCGCGGATGTGCCGCAAGGCGCTTGCGCCGGCGATTAGCTGAAGATCAGACATATGGCTAATTCCTAGTAATCCCACTCTCGCTGTAAACTGCGACGGATTATAATTAAAACTTATGAATCATCCAGCCAAGTGTGTCACAAATTATTACACCTTAAACATCCTTACTCGTGGTTTGATAACATCAGACATCGTTAGTATTGTCACACCACTTTTTAAGCAGGTTATTGCGTATGAAAACACAATCCGGATTTACTTTCAGAGTCCTCGGACTGAGTCTGGCAATCTCCATGCTCACCGCTGGCGTCACCGCGACCTCTGCGTTTGCCCAGCAATCGGGTGCTACGCAACAGGAACAGGCGCTGGCGACCACCAATGAACTTGCTCAACGCCACTACCGACGTGCAAATACCTACAATAATCTCGAACGTTTTGATGAGGCCATCACAGAGTATCAGCTGGCCATCGCAGCTGACCCCAATCTGGCCGACGCCTATCGTAACCTTGCAAACATTTTTCTGAGCAAAGAACGTTTTAATGAAGCCATCACCATGCTGGCCCGCTTTATTGCCTTACAAAGCGATGAGCAAAGCACGCCACTGGTAGCGTCTTTAAAAACCATTGGGGAACTGCTGCGCAGAGCGGAACGGTTTGAGGAATCCATTGATTACGACATCCGGGCAATAGCCGCAGATCCACGCGATGAGTCCCAGATACACATCATGGCTAACCGCTATGACAATGCCGGTGACTCTGACAAAGCAATCCGGATTTATGAACAAGCAACCATTTCTATACCAGACAATGCCTTTATGAACCGCAATCTCGGGCGACTGCTGGAGCGTGAAGGTCGTTTGCAGGACGCGTTGGCACAATATCAACGCGCAGCTGAAACCGATCCGAGTGCACAGTACTATCGGGAACTGGTTCAGAACATCGAAGCCAGGCTGGCACTGGGCGCAACCGTCGCACAGGGTTAATTCGGCAATGATGCCGCTGCCAACTCTGCATCAACACCTTGTTGTCTGACCGATAACAAGGTGCTTAGTCGCTGCTGCCGCTCGCTATCGGTCATTTTTGACAGACTCTCAGCCTGCCTCAAAAACTCATCAAAATCTTCGTCAGACTCCAGATACAGCTGCTCAAAAGCAGGCACCCAATCAAAATACGCAGCGACCGTTGCAAGCTTTGCGTTGTTTATCTCGTCTGCAAACCATCCTGAATAGTAGGCAGAATCCTGATGTTGCGCCCAATCACTTCGCATCCGCTCAATGATTTGGTCTTTACCTGCTTGTTGCTGCGTTGCGCCCGTGGGGTTGGCGTACAGTTCGCGTAGTTCAGCACGATAGCTGCTTACAAATTGCGCAAACCGCTGTTGGACTTCAAGTGCAGCGATGGCTCTTTGGTATTGCTCGGCCTGGTGCGGTTCATTTAGCCAGCGACGCAAGCCTTCTCGCTCCACAAAACTCGCAAAGCTCTCGTTGAAGCGGGTATCACCGGGAAGGTAGACGCGTTGATGTGCCAATTCATGAAAGATAAGTCCCGCCAATTGTGATTCTGAACGATTCAGCACAGTGGAAGGCAACGGGTCCTCAAACCAACCCAGCGTGGAGTAGGCATCAACACCCCCGACATACACATCCAGCCCCCGTTGGACCAGCTTGTCTGCATAACGCTGCGCAGCCTGCTCGGAGAAGTAGCCGCGATATGACACACAACCAGCGATCGGGAAACACCAATTGATCAGATCAACTGAATCTGCCGGCGCCGCAAACACGTTCCACACCAAGTGTTCACGTTGCGCATCAACATAACTGGTAAAACTGCCGCCTGAGGCCAGTTTCAACTCTTGCTCGGCAAACTGCCGTGCAGACTCTACCAAGGTCAAACGCTGACGTAAGTCGCCGTTGGTATCAGGATTGTCGAGCAGTTCACTGATGGGCTGGCGAGCCAGCAAGATCGCGGCCTGCCCCTGCATCGCCTGCGCATAGAAGTAAATACTGTCACACGCAGACATCACACTGAGCAAACCTGCGAGCATCAGCAAGCGGGCAATGCGTAAAGTCACCTGGGCACCAGTTCAATTTCGAACATGTGCGCCCACAGCTTGCCAGTCACGATCAGCTGACGGGTTTCCTCGTTCCAGGCGATGCCATTGAGCACCGCATCGCGACCACCGGTTTGTGTCTGTTCCGCCAGTCCGGTCAGATCAATGATACCCGACACCTGGCCGCTATCCGGATCAATACGGACAATCTGCTGGCTCATCCAGACGTTAGCCCAGATTTCGCCATCAATAAACTCAAGCTCATTGAGTTGAAACACTGGCTGATTATTGAGTCGAACATCAATTTGTTTTTCGGGAACAAAGGTCTCCGGATTGATAAAAAACAACTGATCCGACCCATCACTCAGAATCAGGTGCTCTCCATTCCAGGTAAGACCCCAGCCCTCCCGCGGCCAATAATGCGACGTAATCGGGGCCAGTGTGTCAGGTTCATACACAAACACCATATTCTCGCGCCAGGTAAGCTGGAAGATCTGCCCATTGGCAACCGCTATACCCTCTCCAAAATAGCGGGATGCCAAGGGGCGGCTGCTGAGGACCTTGCCTGTTTCAAGATCCAGCTGCATCAAAGCCGACTGGCCGTTTCTGCCCGTGCCTTCATAAAGTACACCGTTATGAAACAGCAGGCCTTGTGTAAAAAACTGAGGATTGTGCGGGTAAGTCTTGATCACCCGGTAATCATAAACGGGCAATTCATCTGCACTTGTCTGGGCTAGGATTGCGGGCGCCGGCAACAGGCAAGCCAAGGTGAGCGATAACGCCAATATTCGCCGATGAATTTGCACAAGCAACATGTTATGTTTCTCCGCGGCTGCATGCCGTGTAGCCAGTCTAAGCAGGAGATCAATCGATGACAAGCCAATGTCTGTTTTGCCGCATAGCGGCCGGCGAAATTCCATCCACCGAAGTCTACAGCAACAACAATGTTTACGCCTTCCGTGACATCAATCCAGCGGCACCGCAGCATATTCTGGTCATTCCCAGAAAACACCTGCACAGCCTGAATGACGCGTCGCCCGACAATCAAGCCCTGCTTGGCGAACTGTTACTGACGGCCAGACACGTCGCTGATCAACAAGGTTTTGCTGACGATGGTTACCGCGTTGTTATCAATACGGGCGAACACGGTGGCCAGACAGTTTTTCATATACACGTGCATGTGCTCAGTGGTCGACACCTGAGCTGGCCGCCGGGCTAAGCGCCCGCAAACTGCTCAAACCGGCTGGCGTGGCTGGAAACACGCCCAGTTCGGTAATGATACCGGTGACAAGTCGGGCGGGCGTAACATCGAACCCAAAATTACTGACCGGTGTGCCGGGTGCAGACACTTGAACCTGTCTGATGACGCCTTCACGATCACGCCCTTGTACGTGTGTCACCTCGTCAGCTGAGCGCTCTTCGATGGGTATCTCGCTGATACCATCAAAACTCGAAAAATCTACTGTCGACAGGGGTAGCGCTGCATAAAAGGGAATGCCGTTATCGTACGCAGCAAGTGCTTTAAGGTAAGTACCAATTTTATTACAGACATCACCTGACGCGGTGGTTCGATCGCTGCCCACCAGACACACATCAACCAGCCCATGCTGCATCAAGTGCCCCCCTGCATTATCCACGACCAGCGTGTGAGCAATCTGGCTGCGCCCAAGCTCCCACGCCGTGAGCGAGGCGCCCTGATTTCGTGGCCGCGTTTCATCTACCCACACATGCACCGGCAGGCCGGCAAGTTTAGCCTTATAGACCGGTGCCAGGGCTGTGCCCCAAGCGCCGGTAGCCAGCCAGCCAGCGTTGCAGTGTGTCAGCACATTCAGCACCGCCCCGGCGCCTTGTTGGGCCTGCTTTTGCTGAAAAATACCTTGCAGCAACTTCAGACCGTGCTCTCCAATCGCACTGCAGGCTGCACTATCTTCGTCCAGTAACTGCTGCGCAAGCAACAAGGCATGCTGCGCGCGCAGCGGCCCAGCCACATGTTCCAGCGTGGTGCGCATCCGCATCAGGGCCCAACGCAAATTGACCGCCGTGGGACGCGTTTTGATCAATTGCTCACAGGCCAATGCCAGCGAATTGGCATCCGCTCGCAATGACAGATACACCCCAAACGCAGCTGTAATTCCAATCAATGGCGCGCCACGCACTTTCATGGAAACAATAGCGTCGGCGGCCTCTGCCAGCGTATTCAAGGTCAACACTGAGCACTGAAACGGCAATTGAGTCTGGTCAATAACCTTAAGACTGCCTTGTTCGTAATCAAACCAGAGAGTTCTCTGTTGTTCAGCGCTTGCCTGCATGACAAACAATTCCTGTAGTTCCTGAAAAAGCCCCTGAAATGCAAAACGCACCATCAGGTGCGTTTTGGGTGTCGAACAATGCATCTAGGCCTGAATCAGGGCTCTACGATAGAAATCGCGGATATACCGGCCTGTCTAGCTGCATCCATGATCATGACTAGCGTATTGACGTTTGAGCGCACGTTTGGACGAATGATCACAGACGCTGCAGGGTTTTCGGCTTTCAGGCGGTCAATGTTTGCACGCAACTGACTTTCGAGAATCGCGCGTGGTTCACCGTTCAAGGTGATTTCGTTGTTCTGACTGATCTCAACCAAAATGTTACGCTTTTCGTCATCCTGCTCAGGCGGAGGTTGGTCATTGTTCTCGTTGCTGGCCGCATCAATCGCCTGTTCTGACAGGAACGTTGCAGTCACAACAAAGAAGATCAAAAGAATGAATACCACGTCCAGCATTGGGGTCAGGTCAATGTTGCCTTCATCCTTTTTTCTACTGCCACCCAGCTTTTTCATTATTATCTACCACTTGATTGTCAATATTTGATTAGGTATGCAATACACGCTACCTGAGTCCAAGTATACCCGAATAATGTTCCATCACAACAGCCGGAATGCAGCTTGATTAAAATTTCCGGGTTGAAGGCTTTTTGACACACAAAAAAGCCGGCCACAGCACCCTGTCTGGACCGGCTTTTTTTCAACAGCAGCGTTACCTGCAATTCTGGGGATACCTGAGTGTTTAAGACTGCACTGATTTCAGTGTGAAGGCGACGACTTCAGCCAGCTGTTTACCAGTTTTCCCTTCGCGAGAATGAACACGCAGGCCGCTCAGTAAGTTCAGCAGCAGGTCTGCTGCCAGTTCTGCGCTCAGGCCGTTTGCCAACTCTCCTGCCTTTTCGGCATCTTTCAGACGCTTGAGCAAGGCTTTGCGGATAATACTGTAATAATTTTTCAGCAATTTCTGGATTTCTTTGTCGTAGTTGATACTTTCACAGAACGAATTAACAATCAGACAACCCATACTACGACGTTTGTTACTGGTACCAACAACTGTGATGTCAAAGTATTTACTGATCGCTGCCCAAGTAGACAATTGCTCATTGTTCAGACTGGCTGCCAGCTCACCATCAACCAGTTTGCTGTAGTGATCAAGGCACGACTTAAAAAATGCATCCTTGTCGCCAAACGAGTTGTATAGCGTACCGCGATTGATACCGGTGACATCCAACAATTTTTGTACTGAGCTGGCTTCGAAACCTTCTCGCCAGAATTGTTCCATGGCATTGGTCAGTACATCTTCGTAAACAAACTCTACGGGTCTTGCCATAATTATTCACACGCTCTTTATTGAATGGATTTAAAACAAAAACGGGTATTCACAGCTGTCTTTTTAAAATTTATATATGCAGCAGTGGGATACATTCGATTCTAGACCATTGAGACAACTTTCAAGGTCAAATGATACAAAATGCCACAAAATCAGGGACCACAACTGCGTTTACCAGCGTTTATGTCAATAAACACGACTTAACGTTCATAAATAACTCAGGGCGGCAAAAACAATGCCCATCAAACCCCCGATGACTCCTCCCCAGACCACCAGCCAACCCAAGTGCTGCCGAATCATTTTTTGCACGATGAGACGGACCTGGTCAGGGGTCAGTTCTTGTAAACGTCGCTCAACCAGATCTTCGATCCGGGCAACCACCGCATCACTGTGCGTCGCTTCAGACAAACGCTGAGTGAAGCGCTGCTGGAATTCATCGGATTCCACCATCTCGTACAGGTAACTACGCATGCGCTCGTTAAATGGTTCACGTAATCCTGCTAAAGCTCTCGCGCCGCCAACCATCCCCAGCATGCCGCCCATCGATGACTGCATGATGCCCTCTACCAGGGAATCAAACGCACGATCCAGATCCAGTTCATCCACCAATGAAGGTAACAGCTTGTTTATGCCGCTGTGCATCATGGTTTGGGCATCAAAGAACCGGTCAATGGTTTCTGCGCTGAAAAACTGCTGCATGATCATTTCACGTATGCCGCGCTTGAATTCCTCAAAATGCAGCGCAATGACACCAGAACCGTAAAATCCGGGCACCTTCTCAAACAACATGTGAATTGCCAGCGAATTGGTCAACGACCCGGACAAAGCAAATAATCCTGCGCTCAACACCCAGGCAGAAGCGGGCTCCGGTAATAACCAGCCAACCAGCACAAATACTGCGGCTGAGAGATTGGTCAACAGTCCTTTATCCATATATCAAACTCCCACTTACTCGATTGCTGTGCCAAGACGGCGATGTTCAAAAACAGGCATACGCTGACGAATGGCCGCCAGTGCGTCGTGATCCATGTCAGCGATCACAATGCCTTCGCCGCGTTCAAGCACATCCAATACACGGCCCCAAGGATCAACAATCATGGAATGCCCAAAGGTTTCCCTGCGTTCGTTGTGCACACCGCCCTGCCCGGCGCCAATGACATAGCATTGATTTTCGATCGCACGGGCGCGCAGCAATACTTCCCAGTGTGCTTCACCCGTGACACGCGTAAACGCTGACGGCACGGTCACCAAACCCACTCGTTTAGAGAAATAGTGGCGATACAGTTCAGGAAATCGGATGTCGTAACAAATCGAAAGTCCCAGCCGTCCGACATCAGTATCAACAATAACCGGGGCATCACCCGCCTCAAAACTGTCAGATTCAGCGTAACGAGCCTGCTTATCACTGACTTGTACATCAAAAAGATGCATTTTGTCGTAACGTGCGACAATGGCACCGTCAGCATTAAACACCAGGGACGCTGGCCGCACGCGACCATCCGTTAACACAGTCGCAGGCAAATCCGCCTGCTGTGGGCGGGTTATCAGGGGAATGGTACCTGCAACAATCCATACAGCATGCTCGCGGGCAACTCGCGATAACATGCCTTGCAGCGGTGCGCTCAGGTCGCCTTCACGTTCAGCAAACCTGGCCTGAGGACCGCCATCAAGCACAGCAAAATTCTCTGGTAATACAATCAGTTTTGCGCCTTTTTCAACAGCCTCAATCATCAAACGCTCGGCAGTCGCCATGTTGTGATGAATATCCGCACTACTGACCATTTGTACCGCAGCAAGCCTGCAATTCTTTAAAGACACTGCGTTTTCTCCTTTAAACCGGCACTGAGAGTGATCCGGATCATCATGTTCAATCAGCTACCACTGGCAAAAACCTGATAAAGCACCGGCTGCACGCCATCCCAAGGGCCTTTCAGGGTGTACTGGGCGCTGGTTAAGTTATCTACTTGTTCGCCGAATATCTGATCAAACAAAAAAACCCCGACAGCGAGTTGCCAGTTGATCAGATTGTTCAAAACGGCCAGCCCGCTCAGCCAAGGGATGTTTTCACTCACTGGCAGCGTTATATACAAATTGGCATCAATGGTCTGTTGCGCCAGATCAAGAGTCCCCGACACCTGGAACAAACTCGCCGGACCAATGATCTGTAATCGATCTTTAATGGTGACGATGCCATTGCTCAGAGTCACCTGCCCACTAATTTGGTCGTAGGACAGACCTGATCTCAAAAAGTCATCACTGAAGCGCAGACGCCTGACAACCGCATCAAAGTTGATGATGCTAATCAAGCGTAATGCACTGTTAGCAACACCGGCTCTTTGCTGAAAACGGCCGGACTTTACATTAATTTCCAAGTCTCCGCTCAGGCCCAGGGCCGAGAAAAACGCTGGGCTGCCATCCCAATGCAAGCGCGAATCAAATACAGCTGAGGTGCTTTGTAAACTGGGCGCATACCCATAGGCACTCAACACAGGCGCCAGATCTGTCGCGGTCAACTGACCGTTGAGCACACTGCGATGATTTTGACCGTCATAAATCCATCTGAACTCGGCAGGCGCCGCCTCGTTTCCTATCGATAGACCTCGCGCAATCACCTGCAGATCTTTGAACACGGCCCCGCTGCCATCAGATGACAACCCAAAACGCCACTGACCAAAGTCAGCGCCGTTGAGCGTAAATTGGCCCAAAGTTAGCTGCATGGATGGGAAAGTTCTGGGGTCCAGCGCACGCAGCGGGTCTTCTCTTGGCAATTCAAATTCCACGCTGGGAAGATCTTCCAGATCTTGCAAAGCTTGCTCCCCACTCGTCAGGTCCTCAGCACCGGCCACCAATGTATCGATTTGCGGGGGCTCCACCAGGGGTTCCTCGATGGGTGCTTCTTGCGGAGCCTCACCAAGGTGCAGATAGTCCAGATTAACCTGCCAAGGGGAATTCCCCGCCAGAGGGTAGGCCAGCGTACCGCGCACATCTTCCCCTTGTACCGCTAACACCCAGGCATCCAAATCCCTGCGCAAACTGAGATTGAGCTGATCAAACGCTTCTCCGGCAACTGTCAGCTGACCTACAGCCAGTTCTGCAGTGCCTTGTATTGCCGACAGCCAATCAAGGTTTCTGCCACTTTTACCGGGCACTAAAGAGTTTGTTGCCGATGTTTGCGGGAACATATCAGCCAGCGTTTGTTGCCATTGCGAATAATCGATGTGCGCAACCGTTCCAAGCAACTCAACGCCCCCGGCAGAGGGATTCACTCGTCGAACACGCAATCCATCTCCGGCCGGCCCCAGATAGATCAATCCGTTTGCAGGCAATCCCTCAGCAAACTCTAGGTTCATCTGAGTGACGTCTTTCCAGCGCAGATCCAGCGCGGGCCCTGCAGGTTTGAAATTGAGGTCAATGGTCAACGCACTGACTTGCTCGGCCGATTTGCTGAAGGGGGCAGGCAGCCTGGACTCAACACCCGCCATATCTGTTTTGATACTTAAAGAAGGGAATTTATTTGAAGGCAAAGAACCAGATGTTAGTGGGAGCTTGATGCCTGCCTGATAGGCAAGCTTACCCTCGAATTGCGATAACAATGGCCGCACGGCAGCCGGCAACCCTGCCCATGCCGTCAATGAGCCGATGTCGGTAACGCCCGACCATTCCAACTCTGTCGCGCGCTCGGTCTGTCTCAGTGATTCGTCAGCCGACAGCAAACCGGACGAGCGTAACTGCGCTTCAATGGGCTCCCCCATAACGGTGGCTTGCAGCGCATCACCCTGGATACCGTTTTCATCGGTATACGACAAGGTCCCGGTGATTGCCTCCAGCTGTAGCTGGTAATCAGGTATATAAAGCCGGTTGTCCTTGAATGAAAAATCCAGCGCTATATCAGTGCGTGCGCCGGCCACATTCAAAGGGATATTCAAGGCAAGCGCTATATCGGTATCACCCTCAGCCTGCCATTGTGAAAATGTTTGTCCAATATCTGCTGTAACCGGTGTTTGCTGTAGATACTGCAAGCCCTGAGCGGCGCTGCCTCTGCCTTTACCTGTGACACTGAGCCAGCTACCACCGGTCGGATTCGGACGCAGGCTACCCATGCTGGAATCAAGTTTGATACCCAGGGTGCTGCCCGCCTTCGCGGAAATATCCACGTTGTTTTCACTGATCAATACAAACCCGTCCAGCTCTTCCAATGCGGGCCAGGCGGGATCAAACTTCAAAGTACCATCCACAACGTTAAAAAACATTTGCAGCGAGCGTT
>JAUSPW010000303.1 GCA_030652635.1 Pseudohongiella sp.
ATGTTGTTCTGGCTGATGGGCGATCTCAGTCAAAGCCGCGGACAACTCTGGCACTTTGTGCTGATACTGGTGGTCTTGGTGTTGATGATAGCGCAGGCCAGGCCTTTGAATGCCATGGCACGAGGCGATTTGCAGGCAGCGGCGCTGGGTGTGAATGTGCGGCGATTGCGGCTGTCCCTGTATTTGTGCGCATCACTACTCACAGCCAGCGCCGTCACACTGGCTGGCAGCATCGGTTTTGTTGGACTCATTATTCCTCACATGCTGCGTCTGTCCGGGGCACGCGATCACCGCAAGTTGTTGCCCGGTGCTGCGTTGTTGGGCGGCAGCTTCCTGATGATGGCTGACAGTCTGGCGCGTACGGTCATTGCGCCACAACAATTGCCGGTCGGCGTGTTGACTGCGATGCTCGGTGTTCCTGCGTTCCTGTTGATACTTTATCGCAGCCGCGTGCCGGCCAGCAGCTCAGGCAACCGGGAGCTGCCATGAACCCGGGCATGGCAGCGGCGCTGTTTCAAATTCAACAAGTGTCTGTGACGATGGCCGGCAAGCCCTTGTGTAGTGACCTTGATCTGACACTTCGTGCGGGAGAGCGGCTGGCAATTCTTGGGCCAAATGGCAGCGGTAAAACCAGTCTTCTTCACACGCTCATGGGCCTGCAAAAACCACGCACTGGCCAAATCAGCATCAACGCTCAGAACATTGCTGCGCTCAGTGCTGCCGCACTGGCTAAGCAAATCGGCCTGCTTTTTCAATCTGCGCAGGATGAAATGCCCGCCACCGTGTTGGAAACCATTTTGTTGGGCAGGCTGCCGCATCAGCACAGCTGGAGTGCAATGTCAGAGCTCGATTGGAAACAAGTTGAGTGTGCGGTGACCAACATGGAGTTGAGCGAGTTTCTCAATCGGGATGTTTGCGAATTGTCTGGAGGAGAGCGTCAGAGGGTAGCCATTGCTGCGTTGCTCGCGCAATCACCGCAAGTGTTCCTGCTGGATGAGCCCAGCAATCATCTGGATATCTCTTTTCAGATAAAGGCCATGCAGGTTTTAAGTGAGATAATTCTATCTGAACAACGCGCGTTGATCATGGCGACCCATGACATCAATCTAGCTGCCCGTTTTTGTGACCGTATTCTGCTTTTGATGGGCAATGGTCGCTACTGCGAAGGACGAACCTGTGAGGTCCTGACCGAGTCGCTGTTAAGCGCTGCGTTCTGCTTTGACATACAGAAAATCAGTCATCAAGGTCACGACTTCTTTTTCCCGGCCGGGTTTTCGTCACAAGCCAATCGCACATAAAAATCACAAGGTATGTGCGACTGCGATTTGATTAAAGCGCAGCTGTGGTTTACTCTCTGACCCGACATCAACAACAGCAATTATTGTCAAATCAAACTATTACAAAACTTTACAACTGTAACATCTCTTTACAGTTGGTAAAAAAAAGGAAGATAAAATGAAAAAGAAATGCCTCAGTGCGCTGTTTTCTGTATTAACAGTAGTGGGTCTGGCCTCTGCTCCTGCGATGGCGCAGGATGATGTTCGTCTGAATCGCAGCATCGAGACGCTTGCCAAGGGAGAACCCGTTTTTGGTTTGTTTACTGGTAATTTCTCACTGGCAAATGCCCGCGCGCTGGCACGCTCAAACCTTGACTACATACTGATTGATATGGAGCACACGGCATTTGATATGGAAACCTTGCAGGAATTCCTGCTGGGTATGACTGACAAGCAGGTTGTTGCCAGCCAGGGCCATGCACAAATGCGCACAACACCCATCGTGCGTCTGCCAGCCAATGGCAGAAACGATCCGGAATGGATGGTTAAACAGATTCTGGACATCGGCGCATTTGGCATCATGTTCCCGTACGTAGAAACGGCTGAAGAAGCGCGACGTGCTGTGGCTGCTATGCGTTACCCACAACCACGTGGTTCTGAGATTATGGAACCGGCTGGCACACGCGGCTCATCACCCGCAGTGGCTTCCTGGTACTGGGGCGTGTCCGATTACGGTCAGCGTGCTGACACCTGGCCACTGAATCCACGTGGCGAACTGATTTCCTTCCTGCAGATTGAATCAGCCAAAGGCGTTGAAAATGCTGAAGCCATTATCACCACCCCAGGCGTCAGCGCGGTGTTTGTGGGTCCAGCTGACTTGTCCATGAGCATGGGTTTGCCAGGCAACCACCCGGAAGTTCAGGCCGCCATCGCCAGCGTTGTTGAGCTGTGCAAAAAGCACAATGTTCCTTGCGGCATCACCACTGGCGCCAATGACATCACCGCACGTCTGGACCAGGGTTTCCTGATGCCAACCGTTGGATATTGGGGCGATGCCGGCATTTCTGGCAGCACTGAAGCCAACCTGCGTACTGCGCGTGAACACGCGGGTCGTACAGACTGATATTGTGTACTGCACCGGCCCAAACCGGTGCAGGCAACAATCCAGAATAAAAAAAGAGGAGCCCGTGACCGGACTCCTCTTTTTTTATTTATCAGTTTTTTATTTATCAGTTTTTGAGGCAACTGATAGACGCGCAGTTTTTGCACGGCTGTTTCGCCCGGTTTAGGCGCAAAGAGACCGCTGCGCGCGCTCTCAGCCTTACAGCAATAACAGCCTGATATCTGACAGCACTTCTGCCAATCGCGTAGCAAAATTGCCGGCATCTACCCCGTTAACCGCTCGATGGTCGTAACACAATGAGAACGGCAACATCTGTCGCGGTACAAACTGGTTATTGATATAAACCGGTTTGATCTGGGTTTTGGATACGCCCAGAATAGCGACTTCAGGTGCGTTCACAATCGGCGTGAAACCTGTACCACCAATCGCGCCAAGGCTGGAAATCGTAAAACACGCACCTTGCATGTCTTCTTTGCTTAATCGACGGTTCTTGGCTTTTTCAGTCAACTCAGCCAGCTCAGCTGATAGCTGCCAGATACTCTTTTTGTCCACATCTCGCAGCACCGGCACCATCAATCCTGCATCGGTGGCTACGGCAACACCTATGTGAATATATTTCTTCTGGATAAGGTGCTCGCCCGATGAATGCAAGGACACATTAAACTGCTTGTACTCCTGTAACACCTTGGCACACGCTTTAAGCAGGAAGGGCATAGGTGTCAACCGCAATCCGCGCTTATCTGCATCTTTGCGCTGGGCTGCACGGAATTCTTCCAACTCTGTCACATCTGCTTCGTTAAATTGCGCCACAGCCGGCACATTCAACCAGTTACGATGCATATTCAGGGCTGTCACTTTATGCAGCTTGGTCATTGCTACGGTTTCGATGTCACCAAACTGGCTGAAATCAATATCCGGCACCGCCGGTATTCCTGCCCCACCCGTGACCTGCGTGGCCGGTGCCTGCATGCGTGCTTTCACAAAATTATGCAGATCTTCCTTCTGAATACGCCCTTTGGACCCATTGCCGGGAACCAGCGACAAATCTACGCCGAGCTCGCGCGCCAACTTGCGCACAGCCGGGCCCGCGTAAACCTTACCATCGATAGCAGCAGATGCCTGTTCAGCAACAACTTCCTGTTTTACTGCAGGCGCAGGCGCTGACGCAGCGGCCGCAACCGGTGCAGGCGCTGACGTTTTTGATTCAGCAGGCGCCGCCGTAGCCTTTTGCGGAGCAACACTTGCAGTGACTTCCAGTTCAAGAACCGGTGAACCCTTGGATACTTTATCGCCCACTTTAATCTTGAGTGCGGTGATGCGGCCTGACAGTGGTGACGGAACATCCATCGCCGCTTTATCAGACTCAAGCGTGACCAGTGTGTCTTCCTTGGCGATTTCGTCACCCACCTTGACATGCACTTCGATCACTTCGACATCATTGTCACCACCAATATCGGGGACACTGACCAGCTCGATACGTTTTTCCGCAGCAGCGGGAGCCGACACCGGCGCATCCGCTTTATCAGCCTTTACGGCTGGCTCTGCTTTGGCGGGTTCAGCTGCTTTTGCTGGCTCTGCTGCTTTGGCTGGCTCAGGAGCCGCCGCTGCACCTTCGATTTCCATCTCTATAAACTGATCGCCGGCATTTACCTGATCGCCGACTTTGACGAGGATTTTTTTCACCACACCCGATTTAGGCGCAGGAATTTCCATCGCGGCTTTGTCGCTTTCGAGCACCAGCAGGGAATCATTTTCCTGCACACTCTGACCTTCCTTGATCAGGATTTCGATGACTTCCACATCTTTGGTTTCCCCAAGGTCGGGGATTTTTATAATTTCTACAGGCACCTTGAATGCTCCTGAACTGATTTTTTACCAGGTCTTAAACGGTTGTCGGATTGGCTTTGTCAGGATCAATACCCAGGTCCTTGATGGCCTTGCTCAGCTGCTCGGCACTGAACACGCCTTTGGCAGCCAACTCGGTCAGTGTTGCCAGCACCACGTAATTTCGATCCACCTCAAAGAAACGACGCAGATTCTGGCGGGTATCACTGCGACCGAAACCATCAGTGCCCAGTACACGGTAACTGGCAGGCACAAACTCACGCACCTGATCCGCGTAAATTCGCATATAGTCAGTTGCAGCGATGATTGGGCCTTTCTGCGCCTCAAGACATTTAGTGACATAAGGCACTTTGGCTTTTTTGCCGGGGTGCAACATATTCCAGCGAGACAGATCCAACGCTTCACGCCGCAGCTCATTAAAGCTGGTGACGCTCCAGACATCGCAGGCCACTTTGTACTTGTCGCGCAGAATGATGGCAGCTTCACGTACTTCACGCAGAATAGTGCCGCTACCAAGCAAACGCACACGCTCTTCAGTGACAGGCTTGTCCACTTTGTATTCTTTGGCGTTGCCGTCTTCCAGCAGATACATACCTTTCAGAATGCCTTTTTCAACACCGGCCGGCATTTCCGGGTGTGTGTAGTTTTCATTCATCGTGGTGATGTAGTAATAGACCGATTCTTTTTCACCGTACATTCGGCGCAGACCTTCATGGATAATCACCGCCAGCTCGTAGCTGTAAGTGGGATCGTAGGTCACACAATTCGGAATTGTTGATGCCAGCAGATGACTGTGGCCGTCCTGGTGTTGCAGGC
>JAUSPW010000307.1 GCA_030652635.1 Pseudohongiella sp.
GACGCTATCGGCTTGTTGCAATGCATCAATTTTGAGTTGATTGGCGCGCAGAATATCTTCCTGGGCCGCACGATAACCTTCCATCATGCCTTGCAAGCGATCGCTGAGTCCCAGCGTCAGCACGGTGATGGCTGCCAGAGACGCCAATTGAATGCCGTTGTAGGCCAGCAGTGGCGGAACCACAACGCCAAGACGCTGCACTAATTCGAGGAATATACCCAACAGCAAAATGATCCAGGACGACATAAAAAAGCTCGCTTCCCGAATCATCTTTCGATGCGCGAGAAAACTGCTCAGCGTGACCAGCGCCGTCAATCCAAACGAAAACACCAATGCAAGACGGTTGGTGATGGCTGCATCACTGATAATGGCAAACACCAAAGCAATGCCGGCCGCAATGGTGTAGTACTTGGCCGCAATATCCAATCGCGCATCCAGATTGCGTAACCCCAAAAACGTGCGCACAAACATCATGCCGGCGGTACAGGCCATCAAACTGAATACTGCGGTCGCTCTATTTCCCCATTCCGGGGATTCTGGCCAGATATATTGATAGGCCAGCCCTTGGGCTGCCAGCGAGTACAAACCGCCACACACAACAACAATACCGAAGTAAAAAAATCCAGTTTCGCGGCTGCTGTACCATACAGTAAAACTGTAGATGCTAATCATCAGCATCAAGCCATAGTACAAACCCGCGGTAAACAAGGAGCGCTGAGCCTCAGCAAAAAAATACTCCTCACTGCCAATGGCCAGCGGAAATTGTAAGGACGCAGTGCTCTCAACCCGAAAATACAGCGTTTGCGCCTGCCCGGGAATGACCGGAAATTCAAAGTTGATACTGCGATGTGTCAACGCTCGCGCCCTGAATGGCAGCGAACTGCCGGCTGCGTGCGTCTGCCAGTTGCCATCGATATCCTGATAATAAAAATCGATACGGGCAAGGTTGCTGAAGTTGGTATATGCCACCCACTGATCAGTCTGCTCAAAACGGTTACTCAGCTCGACCTTGACCCACAGCGCACCACCGCGGTAACCCAGATTGGGTTGACCGGGCGCCATCCAAGGCTGACCAAGCGTATCAAGCTGAAGCTGAGCCTCTTCAAAACTCAGGTTTCCGTCAACATCATCCAGCAGCAGCATTTCTTGGCCAGGGACAAGACCACCATAAAAACTGCTCAAATCAAGCGCTTGAAGTTTGCCACTGACCATTGTCAACAAAAACGCCAGCCACACATATGTCAGGCACACGCAAGTACCTTGCGTGAGAATTCCACAAGCGTGATGATTTTGGCGCGTTACGACCTGCAGGTATTTTTTTGTTCTAAACATCCCTTTCCCATGACTGCAAGCTTGAACCCATGTTTACTCAACGTGTATTCAACTTGTGTACTCAACTTGCGGAATCAGCTAGAGTTAATCACAACAATAATACAGGTGTATCACATCATGCCAGTACACAAATGTCACTCAAACAAAACCTTTTTCAGTAAGCATCTACCAACGCTGTTGCTCGCGAGCGGCTTGATGGGTGCAGCCGCCCCGGCACTGGCACAACTCCCACAGGTCAACACCTACACCGAAGAACAGGCAAGCGCTGGCGCCAGCGCTTATGAGCAGCATTGTGCCGCCTGTCATGGCCGCACTATGGCCGGTGGCACAGGCGGGCCAGCGTTGAGCGGCGCCGCCTTTGCAACGCGCTGGGGCGGACGCGATCTGGGTTCGCTGATCAATCTGATCACTACCTCAATGCCGCCGGGCGGTTCACAACAACTGTTGCCGGGCGACTTTCTGAACATCACTGCCCACATGCTACGCAGCAATGGTGTGCGCGCTGGGGCAACACCGTTGGTGGCAGGCGCGACGGCCACCCTGGCAGATTTGCCACGCAGCACCAACCCTGCATCCGGCACGGCCGCTGCGCCGGCACCCATTGGTGTCATTGTCGCGGGGAACATCGAAAACTATCAGCCGTTGACGCCCGCCGAGATGACCAGTCCGGCGGCAGAAGACTGGCTGATGTGGCGCGGCAACCCCCAGGCGTGGAGCTACAGCCGACTTG
>JAUSPW010000319.1 GCA_030652635.1 Pseudohongiella sp.
ACCTGATGAGTCTGGGGGCGCTCGACTTTGGTCTGATTATTGATGGCAGTGTCATTATTGTAGAGAACTGTCTGCGTCGTCTAAGTGAAGCCAGCATCAACGGACGGCTCGAGCTGAAGCGCCGGCTGGAAGTGGTTTCCGAAGCTACGCGCGAAGTGATGCGACCGGCGCTGTTTGGTGTGTTTATTATCACCGCCGTGTACATCCCGATTTTTGCGCTGGAAGGTGTGGAAGGCAAAATGTTCCACCCGATGGCAATTACTGTGGTGATTGCCCTGCTCAGCGGCATGCTGCTATCCATCACCTTTGTGCCAGCCTGTGTGGCCATGTTGTTCAGCAAACCGCTGGTGGAGAAGAAAAACCCCATCATGTTTGCCGCGCGTTCACTGTACCGTCCGGCGCTGAACCTGGCGCTGAAACTGCGGGTGATGGTGGTGGTGCTGGCGTTTACCTTGGTGGCCTATTGCGCATCACTGGCCATGCGCATGGGCACGGAGTTTGTGCCCAATCTGGATGAAGGTGATATCGCCATGCATGCACTGCGCATCCCCGGCACCTCGCTGGAACAGGCAATTGCCCTGCAGTTCCAACTGGAAGATGAAATCACCAAAATGCCCGAGGTGGAACGTGTGTTCTCCAAAATCGGCAGTGCGGAAGTTGCCACAGACCCGATGCCACCGAGCGTAGCGGATACCTTTATCATTCTGAAGGAACGCGACCAATGGCCCGATCCGTCAAAACCCAAAGCCCAGGTGGTGGCGGAGCTGGAAGCACTGGTCACTCCCGTGCCCGGCAACCGTTATGAATTCCTGCAACCGATACAAATGCGCTTTAACGAACTTATTGCCGGTGTGCGCAGTGAGCTCGCCATTCAGGTGTTTGGGGATGACTTTGATCAACTGATTGCGCTCGGAGGCGACATCGAGGCCTTGTTGTCCGGCATTCCGGGTGTCGCCGATCTGGCGCTGGAACAAACCACAGGATTGCCAGTGATGACGCTGGAACCGCGCCGTGAAACTTTGGCAAGACTGGGGCTGAGCATCACTGATCTGCAGGATACCTTGGCGATGGCCCTCGGTGGCGCGGTGGCCGGTCAGTTTTATGAAGGCGATCAGCGCTCGGATATCGTGGTGCGGCTGGATGAAAGTTTGCGCAGCAACCCCGATGCTTATCAATATCTGCCCGTGATGTTGTCTGATGGCAGCTATGTGCCGCTTGGTGAGCTCGCTGATATCAGTGTCAGCACTGGTTACAACCAGGTTTACCGGGAAAACGGCAAACGCCGGGTTGTAGTGACAGCCAACGTTCGCGGTCGTGATCTGGGTTCGTTTGTCGCAGAAGTACAACAGGCCATTGCGCAAAACGTCGACGTAACACCGGGTTACTGGATTGAGTACGGCGGCACCTTTGAACAATTACAATCAGCATCCCAACGTCTGCTGATTGTGGTGCCTGCCACCCTGTTCCTGATTGCCATGCTGCTGGTAATGGCGCTCGGCTCGTTCCGTGACTCCGCCATCATTTTTACCGGTGTGCCGCTGGCATTAACCGGTGGCGTGCTGGCACTGTTGATCCGTGATATTCCTTTGTCAATTTCAGCCGGTGTCGGCTTTATTGCGCTGTCTGGTGTAGCCGTGCTGAATGGGCTGGTAATGCTGTCCTTTATCCGTGATTTACGCGCGCAGGGACACAGACTGGATCATGCCATTGTGGAAGGTGCGATTGGCCGATTACGTCCCGTACTGATGACGGCACTGGTGGCATCGCTGGGATTTGTGCCGATGGCGTTAAACACGGGTATCGGATCAGAAGTTCAGCGCCCGCTGGCAACGGTGGTGATTGGGGGCATTATTTCCTCGACCTTGCTGACCATGTTTGTATTGCCGGCTTTGTACCGGCTGGTACACGGATTTTCCAAATCGACCCATACTTCGGTTGCACACAGTTAACATAAAGGAGCAGCGTGATGATGTGGATTGTCAGTAAATACCTGATCACAGCAGCGCTGGTGGTGCTGATTTCCGAACTGGCAAAACGCAATCAGGCGCTGGGCGCCATGATTGCTGCACTGCCGCTGGTGACTGTGTTGACGCTGATCTGGCTATATCTGGAACATCAACCAGCGACACGTATCGCCAACCACGCCTGGCTGACGTTTTGGTATGTGTTGCCCACGCTGCCGATGTTTCTCAGTTTCCCCTGGCTGATGGCAAGACTGGGTTTCTGGCCGAGTCTGGCTGTCAGCGCAGTGATGACAGCAATGTTTTTTGTGATCATAACCTTTGTCTTACGACGCTTTGGGGTAAGTATGGTGTAGGTGAGTTCACGCAACAGATTGCAGCTTGTTCGCGAAATCGGGACCTGCGGTTGCTGGAGGCAGCTTTTTGTTGTCCGCCTGATATAAGAGGATGGCCTCCTCCACAATCTCACAAAGCTCACTAAAAACTTCCTTCTCATCCTTTCCATGACAACCGCCATAAACCAGCCCCGGCGCACTGCCAACGTAACACTGGTCTTGCTCAGACCACTCTACAATCTTGACGTATCTGGCACTGTCTTTCATTTTTGCGCCTCCTCAATAGCTTTGTTGACCGCCTTGATCTGATAGATCCTGGCATCATCACCCTGTTTACCTGAAATGGTAATTGGTTTTGTTACATTCGGATGAACAAAACTCCTGTGACTACCTTTTCCTCAACCCAAAAATTGGGCTACATATCTATCACGGACTCCAATTTCATGAGCAGTGCTTCGCGTGTATTTCGCATAACTGCGGACAATATCCACCACATTGGCGATCAACCTGTCACCGACCCTGGACTCCATGGTCATTAACGACTCAGGATGAAATTGCACCGCCATCCACGGCAGCACCTTGTGCGCCA
>JAUSPW010000326.1 GCA_030652635.1 Pseudohongiella sp.
ACTAGAATGTGGCCATGCATGCGTTCGGCCAAGGTATGTGAAATGGTCAAACCAAGGCCCGTGCCACTCAACATCAATGAATCGGTGTTGCTGGACTGGAAGAAGGGTTGGAACAATTTGTCCAGATCCTGCCTGGGAATGCCTATGCCAGAATCGCTCACAGTAAAGCGCAGACATTGAAACGGTGTATTCTGGGCGCTGACATCAACCGTCACCGCGCCATGTGATGTGAACTTGATGGCATTGCTCAGCAAATTGGTCATGATCTGACGGATACGGAGTCTATCGCCGTGGTAATTGGTTTGGATACCAGGTTCAAGTGTCATGCCAAACTGCAGATTTTTCTTTACAGCCATGGGCCGAAACATCAATTCAAGTGACGTCATCAAGTCAATAAGATTGAAGTCAACCAGATTCAATACGACTTCATTGGATTCCGCTTTGGAGAAATCCAGCACATCATTGATCAAAGCCAAAAGCACAGTGCCGGATTCTTTGATGGTCTTGGTCAGTTGTTGAATATGTTTGGGAGGTGATTCGCCCAACACCAAGTCCGCCAGCCCCAGAATTGCATGCAGCGGGGTTCTGATCTCGTGACTGACACGCGCTACAAAACGTGACTTGGCCGCGTTTGCCTGATTGGCTTCGAGCGCAAGTTTTTCAGCATGGTCTCGAGCGCTGGTCAGTGCGCTATTTTGAGTTTTAATCAGCGTTTCATGTTGCATTCTGACATCAGCATTGACCAGCAAATCAGCTAACAGCCGCAGCAGTGTCAGATCAATATCAGTCCACAAACGTTCCTGTTTTACCGCATCAAATCCAATAAAACCAATACAGATGTCATCCTGCATCAACGGGAGTGTCACAAGAGAGAGTATGCCCTGCGGTTCCAGAATGTCGCGTAAGGGGTGGCCGGCTGGCAAATCCTGAACACTTTTTATGAAAAAAGGCAGGCCTGTTTTATGCGCGGTTACCCAAAGTTGTATGGCATCGACCGGGACATTCTGCAAATTTGCGATTTCCGGCTCAATTCCCTCGGCGCACCACTCATGTGTGTTGCTGGTGGTCTCGTTGTTAAAGTCATACACAAACCGATAGGCGCGATCAGCACCAACAAATTCTCCGGCTTTGCACAATGCTGCGGTGACTACCTGGTCCATCGCCTGATACTTGTTTTTGATCAGATCAAACGACAGTGACACCAGCAGATTTTCCCGCTGAGACCGGTACATTGACTGTGTGCGTGCCAACTCAACTTCGGTCACATCGTAATTTACACCCACCACCTTGGTGGGCTTGTCGCCATCAAACAGCAAGGTGGCATTGGAGGCGAGCTTGCGAACATCACCGTCGCGAAGTTGCACGCGAAAGTAATACTCGGTTGGCTCATCTACTTCCTGATAAATATAGTTACTGACGTGGGCAATGACGGCTGATTTGTCTTCAGGGAGCACAAACCCAAAAAATTCACGCAAGGAATAGTCAAAACGATCTTCTTCCAGGCCAAACAACTCCTGAATTCTTTGGTCAATTCGCAGTATGCCGGTTGCAATATCCAGCTCCCATGTGCCGATTTTCGCCGCTTTGGTTGCCAGTTCGAGGCGCCGGGTCTGGCGCAAGTTATTGGCACTCAACACGCAGGCTTGGCAGGCAGCTGAAAACTTTCGAAGAATATGTCTGAAATTGCCGAGGAAGTTGTTGCTGAGATTCAACGGCTTTCCGCACAACAACAACACACCAAAATCAGGTATCACAAAAAAATCAAATGTCACTTCCTTGCCGTGGTACTGCATGACTTTTCTGACATGTACCTGGTTTGCGGTGAGTGTTTCTTGCACCGTGTCATCGAACGCCGTGTGTATGGAGGTCGGATCAGCAAAGGAATGTGGAAAGCTGTTGAGAACTTTGATGTCGTTTTGGTCAGTTGTTTGAATAACTGCGCCAGCCATCCGGTTGAGCAATTTTACATTTTTGGTGACAAACTCATGCAGCGCGGTGTCGAGGTCCAGTGTGCCCCCTACGCTGAGTGAAATTTCAAAAAGTACTTCAACTTCAAGATCCAGCAAGCGGTTACTCTCCTGAAAACGCAGCGACAGCAGTGGTTTTATTGTAGAACTCGAGAAAACCATCGCTGCTGCCGGCGATCTCGCCAATTGAAAGCACACCACCGACAGGGGCGTCGCCTCCACTCAACATGTTCAATTCATCTTGAAACTGATCTTTCATAAGCAGGAATCGCGAAATGCAGTCAAACACAATTTTATGATCAGCTGTAACGCCCAGATCGGTTTCAGCCTGTTGAGTGGCACTTGCAGTAGATGCCAGCAATGCGTCCATCTCAGAATTCAGTACGTACACAAAACAGTTTTCGTCAAATTCACCGACACAGACAAGGCTTCCATCTGCCGTGCTGGCGATCGGGTCTCGGACAATAATCGATCCACCGATTCTTCGAATACCCAAAGGATACATACTGGCTGTGCCAATCAGATCATCAGGGTCGATAATGGCGTTAAACTCAGACTGGATGATTTCTTTGTAAACGTCCAGTGCCGGGCGAAAATTGAGTTCGTGTACCGTGTTGCCGCTGGTTGCAGTAGCTCGCATGATGGGAGAAGTGGCTCTCCAGCCATGCGATACACCAATGCCACTGTGCGTAAATAGCTGCAGAACAACAGCCGCATCACGGAGCAAACCAGCATTGCTGATAACACAGCGCCTGTTAGTGCTGGCCAGGCTTCCGGCACCACCACCAAAAAACTTGGTTGACACCTTGCTGTTGGAATAAACCTGAGTCAGAAACGACGAAATACCGCTTGCGTGACCGTCCACAATGACAAGTTTGACGTCGGTGTCGGCATGCATGCCAGGATCTGATGCCTTTGCATTTTTGCCATCACTTCTGCCGTTCAGCGAGATATTCTGTGTGCAACTGACAGTCAGTTTTCCTTTGATGGCATAAACCAGCCAGCCGGTCTGGTGAACATGCTGCTCATGAATAATGGCAGGGAACAGACCGCCGGCCACCGGCACTGCGAGCTGGGTGAGGTAGTGGTCTGTGGCGGTATCGTCAATTTCATTGTCGACACAGCCAAGAATGACGATGCCATCCAGGTTGGACTGTGCAGAGAGGTGATGCACCAGTTGTTTGAGATCATCCAGTGAGCCGGTGCTTGAAAAATATGGAATAATCAACGCGTTTGCTCCAGATCTGTTTTGCCTTGCAGGTTCCAGTTTTTTATCCAGGGTCCCAGCTCTTTAGACGGCATGGGTCTGGCAAAGTAGTAGCCCTGAACATTCTGTATTCCCAGAATTTTGCTGTGCTTCAAGGTCAGCCTGTCTTCAACGCCTTCCGCGATAATCCTCAGCCCCACCATGCGGGATAGTTGAATGATGCTTTCTACGATAGAGCGTGAATCGCTGGAGCTGGACAGGTCTTTGATAAAAGATCGGTCGATCTTGATTTCATCAAAGGCGCGTGACTTGAGTTTAGATAGCCCGGACTGCCCTATTCCGAAGTCATCAATCGAGAGCTGAATGCCTTTCATACGTAATCTCGCCATGGAGGCCATAATCACAGGATCAGGGTTTTCAAGTCCTCGCTCTGTGATTTCACACTGGAATTGTTGTGGTGGCAACCCATGACGAAGCAGTATCTGGGAAAGTTCATCGATAAAGGTTTCAGACTGAAGTACATGGGGAGGTACGTTTACACTGACTTTAAGCGCAATGCCGGTGTCTTTTGCCAGTTGCACAGTGTCGCGCGTGGCAATTTCTGCGATATACAACGTGAATCCGGCTGCGTCTTGAGAGTGCTCAATCTGATCGATAAACGATGCGGGTGGCAATCGTCCAAACTCTGGATGATCCCATCGTGCCAAGGCTTCTAAGCCAATCACTTCCGCTGAGATAATCGAGACTTGGGGCTGATAAAGTGCGGTAAATTGTCCTGAAGTAAACCCATGGTGTATCTCCTTGTCAGAGAACGCCGGGGGCATTGTGCTGTTCTTGCTGGCACTGGCGGTCGGCATCCGGTCCAGCTGCGACAAGGCCCGCAATAAACTTGATCGCGTCAATGGTTTTTGCAGAATGTCCGTACGGCTCAGGCCGTACATGATGGCCGTGCTCTTGGCGAGTTCCAAAATAGATTCATCATGACCGCTGGCAATGAGCAGTTTGGGTTTGTGCTCTAGTGCAGCAATGGTTTTGATAAACGACACCCCGTCAATACCTGGCATATTTAGATCCAGAATGATGGTGTCTGCCGGGGAGTTCATGCACAAGTCCTCGGCACTGGCGCGCAGATTTGCGTGTACCTCGTACCTACTTCCCAGGATGATTTTTACCTGCTGCTGGAATAAGGGGTCATCATCGATGACCAGTAATCGTGAGAGTGGGGTCTCGAGGTCTGGTTTGCTTGTGTTCACACAACTACATTCAGATGTCATACAGATTGTTCCGGCGGTCAATTTGTAGCGTATTTCACGCAATTTCATGATGTTATGCAGTATAAAAGCAGCAGAAGCTAAAGTAAGGCAGGCTTAACATACAGTTACAAAGAGGCATTTCTGCGAGTTGGCAGGCAACAAAAAAACGCCGGATCAACGTTGAAGTTGTCCGGCGCTGTGTTTGGTAAACTGACCAGGCACTTGGGCCTCAGTCAGCTCACTGAAGCTGTCATTTCAACGCAAATGTCTGGTCAACATGACAGGCAGATGGAACTTGCCAACGATCTCGCGCAATTGCTCTGCAGTTTCCGACAACTGGGTGCTGGCTGACGTAATGCTACCAGAGGAAATCTCGGCCATTTCTGCCAGTTCTTTGATACTGATAAAGTTACGGCTGATTTCATTGGCCACGGCTGATTGTTCTTCAGTCGCGCTGGCGATGTGAGTATTCATTGAATTGATGCCATCAACCGATACATTGATGCGGGTGAGTGACTCACCGGCACGCTTGGCCTGCAGCACGCTGTCTTCAGCTTTCAGTCGGCCTTTGGCAATCACAGACACGGCGCCATTGGCACTTGCGCGCATGTTTTCAATCAGGGAGTGGATGTCACGTGTTGAGCTGTGGCTGCGGCTGGCCAAGGCTCTTACCTCGTCTGCGACGACCGCAAACCCGCGACCGTGCTCACCTGCTCGTGCTGCTTCAATAGCCGCGTTTAGTGCCAGCAGATTGGTTTGCTCTGCGATGCTCTCAATGACGTCCAGCACAGTGCCAATCTGCTGGGTGTCTGCAGACAATTGATCGATTACGCGTGATGACTCATCAATCTGCTCGGACAGTTCACCAATACTGTTAATGGTGGCGGTCACTTCTTTTTCGCCAGTACGGCTTTCTTCGGTTGCCACATTGGCCGTGTGTGCTGCTTCGGCCGAATGCTGGGCAACTTCGTGAATTGTCAGGGTCATTTGGTGAATCGCTGAGGCGCCTTGCTCGGTCTGCGCACGCTGGTTATGCGATTGCTCCTGGTTCTCGCGGGCAGTATTGGTTAACTGGCCGGAGGCTTTTGAAATCGCTTCAGCGGTTGAGTCCAGATCTGAAATGATACGAATCAGATCGCGCTGCAGAGTCACCGTGGCACCAATAATGCTGTTCGGGTACGCCGTATCGATGGTCATGTCCAGTTTGCCCGCAGCCATTTGTCGAATCACATTGGCTGCGTAGGTTGGTTCGCCACCAATCGTTTGTTTCAGGTGCCGGGTCAGCATCATGACAACGCCGCCAACCAGTACAAAGGCAACGAGGGTGACAGTGATCATCATCCATTGGAATTGGCCGGTGGTCGCACGGACGTCAGTAACTTTGGCCTGTATTCCCGCTTCCTGGTGATCAATGAAGGCGTTGATGCTGGCCAGCCAGTCTGAGAACAGCCCCGACGCGCTGTCGGTTAGCAAGATTTTTGCCATTTCATTCTGATCCTGAGCCAACAGGTCCAACACGCGGTACGCTTGTGTTTGAGTTTGTTGTTCGATCGATTTGATGTTTTGCAACAATCGCATCTCGGTCTCGGTTACCAGATCCCTGTTGGCAAATATGCTGTCCAGTTCGCGCGCAGAATCTGCGTAAAAAACTTCCAGTCGTTTAATGTCGTCTAGATGGGGCGCGCGCTCAGACTGGGTATTTGCCAGTACGGCATCTCGAACGGAGATTGCGCGGTCATGGACACTGCCCCGAAAGTTGATGGCAAAACGTTGTTTGCGGCTGTCAACTTCGTTGACGTCTGCCAGAGTATGGTCAACCGTATTGACGTTGATGACGCCAATCACCGTCATGACGGTCATCAGGACCAATACAAACCCAAAGCTCAATCTCAGCAAATTGGATAAACGCATGTGCATGTTCTTTTACTTCCTTCAATAGGATGAGTGATTACATTTTTGATTTTGATTTTGAACTCGAATGCAAAGTGCATACTGATTCAACTTGTGGAAAAGTATGGCAGGGGAGTTGTCGGCGGGGCAGGCCGTCTTTACAGCTTTTTACAAATGAGAAATGAGGCTTTTTTGAAGACTGTGACGAGGTTCAAATCAGGCTGGTTTTTGGCAGTCGCGGACAATCCATTTTTCAAGGACAGAGCGCAGCGATTGATTGCTGACTGGTTTAATCAGCATGTCATTAAACCCGGTAGAGAGATACGTTTTTGCCTCTTCCTCGCAGGCATTTGCCGTCCAAGCGATGATGGCTACTTCGTGATTGTGTGACATCTGACGTATGAGGTGCGTGGCTTCCTGCCCATTCATGTCCGGCATTTGAATATCCATCAGAATCAACTGGTATTGATTGTGTGCGGCCAGTTCAACGGCCCGTGCACCCGACTCAGCACCATCAACCTGTAATCCAAATTTTTGTATTTGCAGTTTACAGAGCTGCAGATTGATCTGGTTGTCATCGACAACCAGCACCGTTCCAGAAAGGTTTACATGACTGGCATTAAACTTGTCTTCTGCAAAGGTGATGGTTGATTGACTGACTGGGACGTCAAACCAGAACAGGCTGCCTTTACCGGTGGGTGTATCGCTGACACCGATGTTCCCGCCCATCAATTCAACTTCAGATTTTACAATAGTCAACCCGAGGCCGGAGGCGGACTCCTTGAATTTTTTTTGTTTGCCAACTGTAGCAAACGGCTCAAATATGCGTTCTCGGTCGGCAAGCGGTACACCCGGCCCGCTATCCTGAACTTCAAAGCGCAATTTGTGATTGGCGGAGCCTTGCGCAGCTTGCATACTGACGCCGATCAACACATCGGCACCGTCACAATGTTTGATGGCATTTCCAACCAGATTGAGCAGCACATTATGAATCCTGACTGCATCAGCTGAAACCCGATCAGGTAGCGGCTGCGTGAGACTCATTTGAATTTGAATACCATGCTGTTTTGCCAGAACCGTGGTTATTTCGAGCACATCGCGACATAATTGTGCCGGATCAAACTCTTTAATTGTCAGGGTCAGGTTACCAGAGCTGATCTGTGAGTAATACAGAATCTGGTTAATGATGCCGAGCAGCGCCTCAGACGACTTGCCGATGACGGATATCAGTTGTTGAACATGCTCGCTGGCGGGTTCATGTTTTAACAATTCTGCCGCACTCAATATGCCATTTAATGGGGTGCGCAATTCATGGCTGATGTGATTCACAAATTTAGATTTGACGGAGCTGGCAGCAACGGCTTTGTCGGTCGCTGCCTGCAGATCCAGCAGCAAGGTATTCATGTCATCCATCATCATCTGCTGAGTATTCAGATAGAGTTGCAACTCAAGTTGTGCATCTGCCACAGGGAAACATTTAGGGGATAGTGCGCGGTCTGGCCGATTCTCTTGCATCCAGGTCAGCCAGGGAGTGATTACCATGGTGACATCGTCGCTGGCCTGCGAGTTGCTCAGTAGTTGACCACGCATGGCAAACCCACCATCCTGCGTAATAAACAAAAATAACTGGCGCCCAAGCATACTGATATCAGCAACATGCGCAGTAAAGACTGGTCTTTTGACAATAAACCAGTCACCAAAACGTTGCCCGAGACAGTCGTCTCCAATTTCCAGCGTCAACTGATGACTGATGAATTTAACTCTGTTGTGCTTGTCCAGCATCAGATAAAGTGGGAAAACACTGTCCAGTTCTGGCACTGCTATTGTGTTCATTTTGGCTCAGTCGTTGTTAGGCAAAAACGAGTCTGCTGGCCTTCCTCAGAGCATGTGTCACTGAGTACTTTGACATCAAGGGTCAAATCGAAATAGTCCGCAAGCCCATCCAACAGACCTTCTACAAAAGCAGTCAAGCCCTGCCTCGCGCTTGAGTAAGTTAGCTCATAGGCGCCGTCATCACGCGCCTTGAGTTCAAAAGAAGGGGGAAGAAAACCCGGAAATGACGAGGCTATCCGGTCATGCATATGATTCAGGTTATCAAGCAACTCCCAAAGCGTCGCGCCGTGCATGTTCAGTACGCCGGCATAATGTTCATAGGCGGTACGCTTGATAAAGTGTTTGCCAAAGGCGTGCAGCAGATCAGCAATAGTGCGGCCAGTTTTTGCCTGTGTCGCGGAAAGCAGAGACAGAACAAGACTGTCGTCATAACTTTTCAGCGACAGGAAATCTTTTTCAGTCAAACCCGCTGCTTCAACAATATCAGCCCAGGCGTGATCGCCCAATTCTGTTTTTACCATGGTTCGAAGCGAGTTATGAATTAATCCATACATGGTTATGTCTTCTGCTAATGGCTCACAGTGAGCCGGTCAGGTTGCTGTGTGTTTGTCCAACGATCCAACGTCTTAAGAAGATCAAATTTGCTGAAGGGCTTGATCAGAATATCATCCATTCCGGCAGCGAGACACTCTGCCTTGTTTCCATCCATTGCGCCTGCTGTTACAGCAATAATGGGCATTACACCTTTGCGACCCGGAAGCGCTCGGATTTTTCGGGTCGCTTCAAAACCGTCCAGTCCTGGCATATTGCAATCCATCAGGATGATGTCAAAAGGGTGTTTATCATCGCTAACGGTATCCACAGCCTGAATGCCATCTTCAACCAGGGTTGGCAAGCAAGCAACATCGTTGAGAAATGCTTTCATCAACTGCCGGTTAATTGGATTGTCGTCTGCAATCAGTATACGTGCGCGCTTCAGCTGTGGATTCAGCACGGCAACATCTATGAGACTGGCCGGTTTTTTGAGTTCGGGCGAGGCGGATAACAATGGAATTTCAAATCTGAAAACTGAGCCGTGCCCAAGCTCACTGTGGACTGAAATTTTGCCGCCCATTCGCCCGGCAAGTGTGTTGGCAATTGTAAGCCCCAGACCGGTGCCTGCCAGATTAAACGCATTGGTGTTTCTGGATTGAAAAAATGGATCAAACAACTTGGGAATATCACTGCTTGCAATGCCAATGCCGGTATCAGTCACTGAAAAAACCAATGCGTTTGTATCATTCGCTTTGTGCTGAATTATCAGACTGACATGACCTTTGGACGTGAACTTGATGGCGTTGCTTAACAAATTAGTGATGACTTGCCGGATGCGCAGAGGGTCACCACGCAGGTCGGTGCTGATGCCTGTCTCAACATCCAGTTTAAATGCCAGACCCTTTTTTTGCGCCATGGGTCGGAACATGCGATCAAGGGTCATCACTAGATCGTCGAGCGCAAAATCCTGGATTTCGATCACAACGTCATTTGATTCGGCTCTGGAAAAATCCAGTACATCATTAATCAGATCAAGCAACACGGCGCCTGAATCGCGAATGGTATGCACAAATTCCATCACTTGTGTGGGTAACGGCTCCGCAATGACCAGATCGGTCAAACCTATAATGGCATGGAGTGGTGTGCGTATTTCGTGGCTGACGCGCGCCACAAACCGTGATTTTGCGGCATTCGCTTTATTGGCTTCCTGCGCCAGTCCTTCTGCATGATCACGCGCATTGACCAGTGCTGCATGTTGCTCGCTGATCAGCGCTTCATTGCGGAAACGGCTGTCGGCATTCACCAACAGATCTGCCAGCAGTTTGAGCAGGGTGACGTCGACATCACTCCAGTGTCGTTCTTGTCGCACGGAATCAAAACCGATAAATCCAATACAACTGTTCTCGCGCATCAGCGGGATGGTAACCAGTGATTGAATGCCTTGCGGCTCAAGAATATCCCGTAACTTGTGTCCCTCCGGCAGCTCAGAAACAGATTTGATGTAAAACGGCAGCCCGGCGCGATGTGCAGTAACCCACAAAGGAATGCTATCAATTGGACCGTTCTGCAAATACTCGATCTCGGGTTGAATGCCCTCTGCACACCACTCGTGCGTGTTGCTGGCGGTCTCGCGCTCAAAGTCATAACTGAATCGATAGGCCCGATCAGCGCCGACAAATTGCCCCACCTGTCCAAGAACACGGTGTGTCACCTGATTGTGGTCTTCATGTTGGACCTTGATCAGGTCAATGGACAGAGAGATCAGCAGATTCTCCAACTGCGAACGGTATAAGGACTCCGTCCGTGCAACTTCAATGGCGGTAATGTCGTAGTTCACTCCTACCAAGCGCGCGGGCCGTCCGTTCTCCCTGATAATGACTGCATGTGCTGCCATCTTGCGCACGGTGTTTTCTGGTGTGCGAATGCGAAAATAATAGTCTGTTGGCTCATTCACCGCTTGAGCCAGGTAGTTTTTTACGTGAGTGATCAGCTCATTTTTGTCGTCTTCGTGTAAAACATCAAAAAACGCGTCCAGTTCCAGTTTGGATTGTGAGCCAGGCAGGCGAAACAATTGCCGCATTCTGGCATCAACGTGCAGTTCGCCGGTTCTGAGATTCAAATCCCAGGTTCCGATTTTTGCGGCATTGGTCGCCAGCGCCAGGCGTTGGCTTTGATGTCGAGAGTCTGCGTAAGCGATGCCAGCATGGCAGGCCTTGCCTAATTTTTGCAGGATATCCTGAAAGCCGGCCAGAAAGCTCTCACTGAACGCATCTGAGTTGGCAGCAAACACGAGCACACCAAAATCAGGAATAACAAACCAGTCATAACCGGGGATGTGCTTTTGTCCGCTGGCAAGATTCGCAGATGTGGCCTCACTGATAGCCACAAGGTCGTCCGACGGCAGGAAGTCTGCAGGCACCGCATACAGCACTTCAGCTGCCAGATGACCATGATTGTCAAACCGAATGATCGCGCCAGCTGCGCGGTCAAGCACTGCGGTGCTTGTACTCAAAAACGTGGAGAGCGTGGAATACAGATCCAGTGACACGCCGGTGCTCAGCGCTAGTTTGTACAGGACTTCACATTCGTGCATGCCGTTGATAGTTGGCATGATGTTCAACCCACTACCGCTTTGGAGGCTTTTCCGCAGCCAGGCCAGTTGAGCATCCATGAGCAGAACTCATCTTTCGGCATAGGGCGAGCGCAATAATAGCCTTGCACGTTGGCAACGCCGAGGCGTTTGGTCAGTAGCAGTGTCGGGTTGTCTTCAATGCCTTCAGCAACCACTCGCATACCAACCAGTGACGCGAGGTGAATGATGCTTTCGACAATAGAGCGAGAATCAAGTGAACTGGTCAGATCACTGATAAATGAACGATCAATTTTGATTTCATCAAATGCACGGGTCTTTATTTTTGAAAGGCCAGATTGCCCGACCCCAAAATCATCTATCGACAGCTGTATGCCCTTCATGCGCAGCCTGGCCATGGTGGCCGATACTTGCGGGTCCTGGCTCTCAAGGCCACGCTCGGTGATCTCGCACTGAAAGCGATCAGGCGCCAATCCACGTGTTCTTAACATGTCACACAGACGATCTGTAAAGGACTCAGACAGTAAAACCTTGGGCGGGACATTGATGCTGACCTTCCCCATAAATCCGCATTTATGGGTCATTTGAACCGTATCCTGTATCGCCAGGTCCGCAATCATCAGCGTAAATTCAATCGCCTCTGCGGAGTCTTCCAGAGAATGAATAAAGTAGGCAGGCGACAAGCGTCCAAGCTGAGGATGATCCCACCTCACCAGTGCTTCGATCCCAACAACGGTCTCAGACTTCAGGGAGATCTGTGGTTGATAAAACAGCAGGAACTCGCCGGCCTGAGAGCCTTTGATAATGTCATTACTGCTGATGTTGTCGGAGACCTGGCCAGCGCTTGCGTCAGTGATGCGGGCGTTACTGAATTCCAGCGCTACCAGTGCTTCCAGCAACTGGTCTTTACTGACAGGTTTTTGCAGCACGATGGTTTGTGTCAGACCGTACAGCTCGGCCGCACTGCGGGCAAGTTCTATGATTGAATTGTCATATCCACTGGCAATCAGCAGCTTGGGTTTTGGATTCAGGCTGGCGATAGTCTTTATGAACGATACGCCGTCCACGCCAGGCATGTTCAGATCCAGAACGATGGTGTCCGCTTGCAACAGCGATTGCGCGTCCGCGGGCAATGCAGAAAGGCTCTGCGTGACAGCGTACGTGTCTTCAACAAATAGCTTAACCTGGGCTTGAAAAAATTCATCGTCATCGATTACCAGCAGCAACGGCAAGATACTGGCATTGTTTGAATCATTCAACGAGAGAGCTCCTGCTGCAAACTGGCCAGCTCGGCCCTGACATGCGCAACCGTGTCCTCTAACAGGCGGGTGGTGTGTTCAGTTTTTTCGATGACTCGCAGCAGGTTGCTGTCAGTTGCAGCCACCTCCAGCTCTTTCAGCGATTGAGCCAGCGCCATTGCGCCAATACTTGCTGAGGATGACTTGAGTTTGTGAGCAATCTGGCGAACCAGTTTAAAGTCGTGGGTACTATTGCCGGCGCTCAATTCACCCCATGAGTCCAGAGTGATTTGTATAAACATCTCATAAAACTGGATCAGAACGTCAGCATCAGATGTGCCTAAGGAGGTGGGCAGAGCCGTTTTATCAAACACTATTATTGTTTTGTCATTCATGATGTGAGTTTCTTCTCAAACAAGCGTTGGAAATCATGTGATGACGTAGATTAGTAGACTCCTTACACAAACTCAGAGGGGTTTAACAATAAATTACAAATCGGGCTCATCTTTGAATTCTGATGTCTGCACCAGCGCGTAACCACGACCACGCAGCGTTCTGACGATATAACTTGGGTCCAGCGTTGCGAGTTTTTTGCGCAATTTGCTGGCCAATACATCAATTGATCGGTTGGATGGCTGCATTTCATAACCGTAAAGTATTTGAAAAGAGTCTTCACGTTCGATGTATCTGTCCGGGCTGTTTAAAAAAAGCTCAAGCAGACCAATCTCTTTATCGGTGAGTTTGACACTGTTGCCATTGCTATGCCTGAGCACCTGGTCAGACCAGTGCAGCGCGATATCATCATCCAGTTGCAGTTTCAACTCGCGCTTTTTGATACTGTCCTGAGTGGGTGTTTT
>JAUSPW010000329.1 GCA_030652635.1 Pseudohongiella sp.
TTCAGCGCTATCCCCCCACCCCGCCGCTACCTTCTGTGCCACATTTGTTTGGTTATGCACTCCGTAAGCAGCTACGCCGTCAGCAACTCAGTTCAGCGCTTATATCACCGACGTAGCGCACTCCCGATCTTCAACTCTTCAGCTCCGCGCCGACAGTTGCCATCAAGGGCGCACAGCCCGCTACCAGCGCTGGCCAGAGCACAAAACTCCGACCTTCCACGCCACCCGCTTACGGAGTGCTGTGCTCCACCCAACGCGGCACTGAAGTGAGCGCTGCGGCCGGTGAGCGAAGCACAATCAGGCGCGCAGCGCCGTGCTGAAGAACCTCCCTCTCTTCCGGCCGCAGCGCGAAAATCAGACGCCGCAGGCGTCGTTTCGAGGATTGTCCTGCTGCCCCGTCCGCAGCGCGATACCCCAGAGCGCGTCACACAAACCATCAATGTTCGCGCGTCGCGTGGAATGTCACTTCAGGCCAACGCTCCTGCATCAACGCAAGATTGACCCGCGTTGGCGGCAGATACGTCAAATGATCCCCGCCGTCCACAGCAAGATTGTCATACGCCTTCTTCTTGAATTCCTCCAGCTTTTTGGGATCAGCACACTCAATCCAACGCGCACTGAACACATTCACCGGCTCATAAATACAATCAACCTTGTATTCATCCAACAAACGATACGCCACCACTTCAAACTGCAGCACACCCACCGCACCCACGATCAAATCATTGTTGCGTACCGGCATAAACACCTGCACTGAACCTTCCTCAGCCAGTTGTTTCAAGCCCTTCTGCAGCGCTTTGGCTTTAAGTGGATCTTTCAGACGTATGCGGCGGAACAGCTCCGGCGCAAAATGCGGGATACCGGTGAACTGCAGGATTTCACCCTCAGTAAAGGTATCGCCAATCTGTATGGTGCCGTGGTTGTGGAAACCGATAATATCGCCCGACACCGCATACTCTGCCTGCTCACGCTCGCCTGCCATAAAGGTCACCGCATCACTGATACGCACCTCTTTATTCAAACGGCAATGCTGCAGTTTTTTGCCTTTTTCGTAAGCGCCTGAGCAGATCCGCAAGAACGCGATGCGGTCACGGTGATTCGGGTCCATGTTGGCCTGAATCTTAAACACAAATGCGCTGAATGCAGGCTCGATTGGCGCAATCAAGCGAGTTTCAGTGGCGCGTGCGCGCGGCGACGGCGCCCACTGCACAAAATCATCAAGCATCTCGCGCACGCCAAAGTTACCCAGTGCGGTACCAAAAAATACCGGGGTCATACGACCGGCCAGGTACTCATCCAGATCAAACTCATTGCTGGCACCACGCACCAGATCGATTTCATCGGCAAACTCGTCAGCGTAAATGCCAAGCAAGGCTTTTGCCTCGGCACTGCGCAGTCCTTTTACACGTATATCATCCGGAATCCTGTCGCCCTGCCCTTGCTGATAAATATGCACGGTGTCGGTGTAAAGGTTGTAAACACCTTTGAATCCCCGGCCATTGCCCAGTGGCCAATAAATGGGTGCACAACGGATCTTCAATACGGTTTCGATTTCGTCGAGTACTTCGATTGGTTCACGAGTGTCGCGATCGAGTTTGTTTACAAAGGTAAAAATGGGTGTGTCACGCAGACGACAGACTTCCATGAGTTTGATGGTGCGTTCTTCTACACCTTTGGCGCCATCCACCACCATCAGGGCGGAGTCCACCGCCGTCAATACTCGGTAGGTATCTTCAGAGAAGTCCTCGTGACCCGGTGTATCCAGCAAATTCACAATCGCATCGCCATAGGGGAACTGCATCACCGATGAGGTCACCGAGATTCCACGCTGTTGCTCCATGGCCATCCAGTCAGAGGTGGCATGTTTGTCACTTTTTTTGCCCTTGACGGTACCGGCCCGCTGAATCAAACGGCCGAACAGCAGCAGTTTTTCCGTAATGGTGGTTTTACCGGCGTCGGGGTGCGAAATAATCGCAAAGGTGCGTCGGGTGGCAATTTCGTGTTCAAGCTCTAGTTTGGACATTGGCTGGGGTCGTGTTTAAAAGGCGCGTATTTTGGCCTAGTTGGGGTAAATAGACAATCAACGGGTTCAATGCAGCACTGCAACCTGCGTCAGGCGATGTAAAAATAAACCGCTACAAAATGACAACTGCTGCCGATCAGCACCAGCAGATGAAAGATGGCGTGGTTAAGCGGTAGTCGCTTGATACTGTAAAGTATCGCGCCCAAGGTGTAGGAAACCCCGCCGGCGAGCAACCACATCAGACCGGTGTGATCAAAACTGTCCACTAACGGATTGATCGCAAACACGATTATCCATCCCATAAACACATAGAGCAGTGTTGATATCAAACGAAATTTGCCGGTGTAAAACAGCTTG
>JAUSPW010000333.1 GCA_030652635.1 Pseudohongiella sp.
ATCAGCGCCGCCGCCCACCAAAGTCGGGGAACCGGAATACGTTTACCGGGGCTGGCATAAAAGATAGCCAGGAGGCTCAGTATGAATAAACCCATCAGTGTGGCTATCAGACCATTGCCAACACCCAACAAGGATTGCACAGTGTAAACCGGCAATGAGCCCAGTCCCGTCCACCAGTTGACGTGCAGACTGCCCAGAAAACTGCCTGCAATAAAACCCGGTAACGCCAAAACCGCATTGAAGTTTCCGCTGCCGGCGTTGACCAATACACCGGATCCGCAACCCATCACCATCTGCATGGTGATGCCAAACACAAACGCGCCGGCAATCATGGCAAATCCGATGGGAGCATGGGCGCCACTGAGTTCAATGGGAGCGCCTGCCAACAGGGGAAACATCACCAGCGCGCACAAGGCAATCGCAAAAAACTGGGCGATGAGGCCCCTGCAGTCGCGTTCCATCAGCATGTGTCGCCACGGCCCGGCAAAACCAAAACGTAGACCTTCCAACACCAATCCAAACCCAAGGCCGACACTTAACAACAAGGCTGAACGTGGACCGGCGATTGCAAAACAAGCGATGACCATTGAGGCCATCAATAGCAGCAGAGCGGGGCGTGCAAGAGCGGGGCTAATAACAGCAGCGCGCATCATGGCGTAGCCCCGGCCAGTGACTGCATCCATTCGCGCGTCAATGACCAGTAATGTGCGAGCCGCCCAGGTTGATTGTCCATCGGGCGATTGGATTGCGCCCAGTCCACCACGCTTTCTGCATACAGTTGTGTGTTAGCAACGCCGGCGAGTTCACTGATCACGAACCAGTTGATTGACGCCCAGTGCCCGGTGTTGCAAAAAGCCACCGTGCTGTTCATATTTGCATCAGTCAGCTTGCTGGAAAACAGCACATCGAGCTCATTAAGGGGTTTTAAGTGGTTGTCATCAAACCAGGTGTCATAACTCAGATTATCAGCACCACGAATGGTGCCGGGGCGTTCGGCTATCGATTGCTGGCCCGTGAAGAAATTACTGGGCCGCGAATCCAGCAAACGCATGGTCGGGTTTTGCAGACTGGATTCCAGCGCGGAAGCGCTAATCTGCCATTTATCATTCCATGTGGGGCGGTAGTCCGAAGGTTCGATGGTGCTTGCCGTGGTGCTTACGGGAAATTGTTGGTCGCGCCAGGCGGCAAAACCACCATTCAGCACGGCCAATTGTGTTACACCCAGTGATTTGAGTGTCCAGTACACACGGGTTGCGGCGCCCATGTCAGAAGCGTTGCTGCCCTGATGAACGACCACAACAGGGGTTGATGCGTCGATGCCTAGGCTTTGTACTAAGGCAGTCAGATGCTCAAGCGAGGGTAATTGCCCAGCGTTGGTCTGCGGGCCACGGAATTGTGCATACGGTGCATTTGCTGCCCCTGGAATATGACCTTCGCTGAAGTTGCCGGTGACGTGAATAACCCGAATAGCGGAGTTGTTATCCAGAAGTCTTGCGAGCTCGGTGGGCTGCAGCAACACTGACCAGTCTGCTGATTGCGCCTGCGGCACGGCAGGTATCAACAAGACTAGCAGACAGTTCACACATGTTTTGGCAGTTTTGAGCAGCCACGTCTGTACAAAGATATTCATCATGCGATTCCTGCGTTGTGCATATCAATTGACAGCGCATCCAGATAGTACCAACGACCTTTTATCCGGACAAACCGTGAGTTTTCGCGATGGGTTTGCGGCATGCCTTGTTCGTCGAGAAAGCGCGCACAAAACTCGACAGTGCCACTGTCTCCCTGCTGAGAAGCTTCCAGTATCTCAAGGCCAAGCCAGTTGGAATCAACTGAACCCAAATCTTCTGCACTGACAGCCGGTGCATAATCAGGATGCCATGTGTCTAACAGGTATTGGCCATAGCCACCCAGCGCAAATGCTGCGTAGCGCGAGCGCATCAACTGTTTGACAGTCTTTGGCAACGCCTTGCCCGACAGGAATGGACCGCAGCAGGTGGAGAATAGTTTGCCGCTGCAACAGGCGCAGGGTTTCACAGATTTGCCCCATGGCTGGAATAGTGTCGTTCCACGTGTGCAACCTGCACGGAATACTCTTGGTACCAGTGCTGCTGCCCCAGTTGTTGAGCGATTTTGTGCTCGGGATGTTCGCGCCACTGTTTGATGCTTTGTTCGTCGGGCCAATACGACAACGCAATCTCCTGCTGGCCTTCACTCAGTGCTATAAATTCAAGGCAGCCAAATTGTGTCAGTGCCAGTTCGCGCATGCGCGCGGCCATTTGCGCATACTGTTCATCCAGTTGTTTAATGGTGGCTCGAAAGATTACAACATACATACACGAGATTCCCTGATGAGTGATTCCATGGTAGTCCATCACCCTGAACGTTTTTGTTTTACCATCGATACTGAAGGTACTGAATCCATTCTGCAATATCAGTTACATGGCCAGCGGGTTGATTTTACCCGTACTTATGTCCCTGCGGAACTCAGGGGCAAAGGGCTAGCCGAAAAGCTGGTACGCCATGGGCTTGCCTGGGCGAAGAACGAGCAGCTCAGCATTGAAGCCAGTTGCTGGTATGTTTCTAAATTTCTGTAGCTTGCGGGTATCTTCCGGACGCCCACCGGTAGCCGGGATGTTCCTCGGCACGGCGCTACGCGCCTTATAGTGCCTCGCTCTCATCCCGGCCGCACTTTCCAAAAAGTTGCGACATTAAAACTGAGCTACATTAAACCTGAACGATCAAGGCTCATTATCCATCGGCCGATCAGGCGACTGCGCCCACTCCACAATACTCTCGGCATACAACTTCACATTATCCATGCCCTGCAGCTCACTCATGACAAACCAGTTGATGGAACCCATCTGCCCGGTGTTGCAGAACGCGACCGTCAGCTGTTCGTCAGACACTGAAGCTGCCTGCAAGATGCTGGACAATTCGCCAGAGGGTTTCATGCTGGTCTGATTGAAGAAACTGGCAAAACTCAGATTGTCTGCGCCTTTGATGGTGCCTGCACGTGCAGCGGTTGCCTGAGAGCCTTCAAAAAATGATGCGGGTCGGCCATCGATCAAGCGCGCTGTGTTATTGGCCACCAGTTGTTCGACCTCGGCGGTGTGAACGGTGTATTGCTCGGACCAGACCGGCACAAAGTCAGATGCTGCCACCGCGGTAACGTCGGTGCTGACCGGTAATCCTGCCGCCAGCCAGGCGGCGAAACCGCCATTTAATACCGCCAGATCCTGCACACCCAGCGATTTCAATGTCCAGTAAACACGTGTGGAGGCACCCATGTCCACGTCGGAATTGCCTTGATGCACAATCGCCACTGGCGTATCAGCTGCAATACCCAGTTGCTGTACCACCGCGATCAATGAGTCCATGGCAGGCAGTTGTCCTGCATTAGTCTGCGGGCCCCGAAAGCTTGAATAAGGCGCATGCACAGAACCGGGGATGTGACCCGCGGCGTAGTCGCCGGTGACGGTAATTACCCGCACTTCATCTGACCGGGAGAGGATGGTGTTGAGTTCAGTTGGCTCAAGAAGGGGCGACCAGCCTTCGGGGGCAGCAAACAACTGCCCGGTGCAGGCCAGCAAGAGTAACAGACTGACAGTTTTGATCATTTTCATCATGGTTTCTCTATATCAATCATTAAGTTAGCAGTATTAACGCGGTACAACAACAGACATGGCCTGCGCTTCAACAGCACAATCACGGCTTGGCGGTAAACCAATTGCGCGAATGGCAGCGACTTCAGCCTTGGCACCCGCCAGATCGGACCGGAACAATGCATCGGACTGCAGCACAGCCACTGTCGCAGCACCAATATTCTGACCTTGAATGACATCCATAGGCCAGTGCACATTGCACACCATGCGGCTGTCACCAAAGGCCAGTCCTCGTGCCTGTAGCTCATTGGAGCGGTCAGGTGCAATTTCACTCAGAATCAACGCCCATGCCCATCCGATGGCGGTGTGACCAGACGGGTAAGACCCGTCATTGCGCAAGGTTTCTTCGGCACCTGCGGCACAAATGGATTGTTCATTAACAACAAAGGGCCGTGTACGCTGGTAATGATTTTTTGCGCTATAGGTGGCCAAGCCCGCATCCAGCAATGTGCGGCGCAGCAGTTGGTACAGATAAGGTGTCTGTTCCTGCGTGATGGGTGCGCCCAGCGCACAAGAAAAAGTACCCGCGGCATTGGGGAATGTCAGATCATTGTCCAGTGTGGCCAGATCCCAGCGCGGGCCGCCGCGCAGTGCCTGTATTTTCTGGTTTACGTCCTGTTCCCAGGCAAACGCGGTGGAATCTTGTGTGGGTGCCGGTGGTATCAGCGCCAGAGCATTGGGGAGACTGCTTTCGTGTAAGTATCCAGGTAGTCGCCCCGGGCGGATTTCTTCAACCGGGGCAGGCTGCGCAAGGGTTTCGGTGGTCAGCATGGCAATCGCCAGACCAAACACGATAGGGGTGATACCTGCAAAGCGGTTTTTGATTTTGTTCATGTATTTTTTCTCCCGTTGCTTGTTCTTTACCGCAGTATAATCACTTTGATGAGGGCCCGGCGATTAAAAAATGACGATCAGGCTGGCCGATAATTTCGCAGGAGACAGGTTTTGTCAGAACGTAAACGAACACGATCAACGGGTGCTGGCAAGTCGGTCAAACGCAATTGTTTGAATTGTGGCATGCAGCACCAGGAGGCTGTGCCCGATATTGCAGACCGGGGGCAGGATCCCGCATGTATCAAGTGTGATTCGCCCATGTTCAGTTTGAGTGATGGCAGCACCCTGACCGCCGACATCGCGCATCACCATGAGACCGTCGTGAAGGCTCTGAATAAGTTTGAGTTGGTGTTGAATCAGGCTTGGCAGCAGTCGCACGCCGAAAATCTGCGCTTGATTGTGGGAGGCGGACTGATTCGTGATGCGGTGCTGGCCGAGTTGTTCTTTAAAAAAAGTCGCGGCACGGTGCTTGATTTTTCCGAGGAAAACCGGGGCGCTGTGCTGATTCGTATTCGATAGCGCTTCAGGCTTTTTTAACAAACTTGATCAGGCGTTTTGCCCCGTTGATCATGGCCCGTGCGCCGATCAGAAAGCCATACTTCAGCCGGTCAGTCGCTGATAAGTGGCTGCTTGCATTAAATTGACGCATATGTCGGTGAAACCAAGGCTGACTATGTGCGTAGGTTGCAGCGCGTCGTGAGACTCGCGTCATCAGAAAAACCGCCAATACCAGAAACAAAATGCCCGGAATAACTGGCAGAATCAGGCCGACGAGTCCAATCAATAAAAAAGCAATAATCACTACTGAAAGTGCGATTTTATATAGAAGCGGAATTGGGCGAAATATGGGTTTAGGCAAGTGCACAGTCGTATCCTCTGAAACCTTGAAAAATCATACATAGAAACAGCTACAACATGAACCAAGCACAGATCGTGCCTACATTGCAGGTTAATGATTTTATTGGGGTTCAATACAAGTCATTCAAGCCTGGTCAAAAAATATTGGCAAATTTGACTGATAGTTAGTCAAAAACCGTCAAGAGTTCTCATCCAGCATACGCTGATAGACCTGGTTCTCAAGGTACAAACGCTGTTGATTTTCAAGATTGGTGAATTGAATGCCGCAGTTATACATGCCCACCAGCGTGTCATCTGGGACACAGGTCCTAACAAGTGCTTTTATCGTCAGGTATATGTCCTGATCACCTGAGTAAATCCGGAACTTGATGGTCACTTCGTCACCTTCTTCGCCGAGCTTTTGCTGTGACGACAGGCGCGCACCTCCACAACTCAAGTCAACAATACGGGCGGCCAGTTCAAAGCTGGGTGTGGATACTGCAGCCACAATCTCTACCGGCACTCTGGCAGATTTGCGGATACGCATAGACTGCACGTTTTCTGGATAAGAAAGATGCAGATAAGGGTAGGGAGACAGCAAGGATTTGAGCACTTGTGTGCGATAGGCAACGGCGTCGTTGCCCACAAAACCGCGCACAAGCAATTGTTTGCCCTCTTTAATAAATACCAGTTTGCCCATTACCTGAGGTGCGCTAACCAGCACGCTGTGTGGGGCATGAGCGCCGATGACACTAACCTGATATCGCTCAGTATTGGAGCCGCTTAAAGTCTGTAGTTGAACAAGATCGCCGGGTAACAATCTGACTTTGGAGAGGGGCGCGGTATTTCCAGTTGCTGATTGCTGACCCAGCCTTGCGTCGCCAGATTTTTTGTCGATTGTTGCCAGCATGTGATCCTCTACCTACAAATTGCTCAGTGATTAACCTACAAACTGCTATACGTTTGTATAATAATCGTCCGAGCTCGAAGTAGAGTCAAACCTAGTTTTGTAAAGAAATGTTATTGCATATGAGCGCGCGCCTGCTGAAGCGCGGGGCGCTCATTATCTGCGGTGGCTGCAACGCTCAGCAGCTGTTGATAATACTGACGTGCTTTATTGGAATCGCCTGCGGCATCAGCGGCTTGAGCAGCGGCTGACAAGGTCAAAAAACGATTGGGTTCTTTGGCCAGGGTAGCTTCCAGCGCAGTCAGTGCCTCGGCCGGGCGGCCAGCCTCCAGTAGCATCATGCCCAACAACTCGCGCGCTGGCGCCATGGGGCCAGGGGAGACGGCAGCCTTGTCGGTAGCATCTTCTATATCTGCGGCGGCGCTCATCAGGCGAATGCCCTGATCCTGATTGCCGGCTGCAAAGGCCAGCCAGGCGCTGGCTGCCTGATATTGTATGTCAATTTGTTCAGTCCAGTACGCGTCCTGCCGCGCGCGGGCACGCTCCCGTAATTCAGCCAGCATGGTTATATCTTGGGCAGCGGCGTCCAGTTGTCCGATGCGTGCGGCGCCAAGGGCACGTGCAAAATGTGTCATCGCTTGTGTGTGTGGTGTGGCGTCCGCCGGGACAATGTCAAGCCGGGCCGCAGCGGCAAAGTCGCCGCGCTCCAGCGCATAACGCGCAGGAATCGCTGCAATGGCGAATGCACCGGCTTGTGTAGCGCCAACGGCGGTGATGTCCACCTGCTCAATCAGTGCTTGTGCGCGTTGCACAACCTCCAGTGCTTTTTGATCCTGTGCCATTTGCAGATACGCATACACCTGGTAATCCAGCGCGTGCAACTCTTCGCCAGCTGTACTGCTTTCGCGAGCGATCTGCGCGGATCGCAAATTGGTATCTACCGATTCCTGCCACATGCCGACACGTGTAAATGTGTGTGAGGGCATGTGTAGGGCATGGGGGGCATCGGGTGCCAGAGACGCATATCGGCGCGCTGCATTAAGTGCTCGCTCGGCCAATGGCGGATGGTCGTATGCATGGATAATGTAGTGCGCGAGCCCCGGGTGGTTTGGGTATTGCATAAACAGAGGCTCAAGAATCTCGGCCGCTTTTAACTGCTGGGAATAGGTTTTGTCAGTGGGACTGGCGGTTTGATTGACGGCAAGCGCATAAAATATGCTGGCTTCCATGTCATCTGGATATGCAGCAACCAGCGCGGCCATGGCGTGCTCGTAGGCGACCGTGCGGGCACCTTGGGTGCTGCCTTGTGTGTCTGAAAACAATTCAGCAACTGCACTGATGTACATTTTTTCGCGGTTGTCAGGTGAGCCAGTATTGAGGGCTGATTGCACGGTTGCCTGGCCACGAGCCAGTTGTGCCGCATTGCGCTGACCGGCAAACGGGTTACCCCAGTGGCTGAGCGCTATTCCCCAATGCGCGATTGCACAATTGGCATCCTCAGCCAGCACCGCATTAAACGCATTGATCGCTTCCGCAAACCAGAACGAGTGCACCAGCGCCACGCCTCGATTGAAGTTATCCGAGGTCGCAGATGAACAACTGGTGGCAAATGACACATTTTCGCTGCCAATCTGATCGGCACTTGCGGTGCCGTGCGAGCCATGGTCATTGAGCTGAGCCACAGCGGCAGATGATGTTGTCACCAGCGCCAACGCGCAAAACAATCTGTTCAGTCGAAAGTTCATGGTCTTCTCCTGTTTTAGTTGGGGTCGGAGGG
>JAUSPW010000338.1 GCA_030652635.1 Pseudohongiella sp.
GAAAAAAGTAATCGAGGCAGCCAGTGCGAGGCAAAAACAGGCGAAAAAGCGCAGTTTACACGTAGTAAATGAGCATTTTGAGCCTGTTTTTAACGATGCAATGGCAACGTAGATAGTTTTTCAACAGCCTGTTAATCCATGAGCTGTTTTTAATCAGACACCTTGCGCCGCCTGAATTTCCTCAGCAATTCTCGCAACGTCGTCCATCACACGAAACAGATTTTCAGACCACAGCTTGGCGATATCTTCTTCACTGTAACCGCGGCGAACCAACTCTAGTGTCACATTAAAAGTCTCAGACGCATCCTGCCAACCCTCTATGCCACCGCCGCCATCAAAATCCGAGCTGATCCCCACATGATCAATGCCAATTAGATTGACCAGATAATCAATATGATCAACAAAATCGGCTACATCGACCGGTGGTGCTATGGCATTCACTTCTGCAGCAATACGTGGTTCGGCGGCTGTATTGATTTCGGCCAGCTGTAAGGTATACGTGGCACGCGCCTGCTCATCCAGTTCCCGCACTTCTGCTGGCGACAACATACGATACCCAAGACCGGAGGCGATCTCAGTCTGTAACGCTAACAGCGCCGCGCGATTGGCCGCATGCTTTTCAGAATCCAGATAAGCGCGGAACGCAACAGCATGAACAATGCCGCCGTTGTCGCGAATGGCCAGCAATTCCTCATCCCACAAGTTACGGCTCACAGTCGGGTCGAGCGCGCGCGCCGAGGAATGAGATGCCATGACAGGTGCACGGGATAACTCGATGGTTTGTTTATTGGCTTCCATTGAGGGATGAGACACATCAATGATGATGCCCCACTTGTTCATTTCAGCTACCGCCTGACGGCCCAGTTCACTCAAGCCATTGTGCAGCCACTCACCACTGGCCTCACCGGTATTGGAATCTGCAAACTGACTGTGTCCGTTGTGGGCCAACGACATGTAACGACCACCGAGTTCGTAAAACTCACGTACTTTGCTGATGTCTGTACCCATGGGATAGGCGTTTTCGATGCCAATCATTGCCACTTTTTTACCACTGGCGTCAATGCGGCGGACATCTTCAGAGGTATAGGCAATTTCAATTGTGTCGGGTGCAATCTCGCTCACCAGTCGGTCAATGGCGGTGAACTTGTCGATGGCATTGGCATAGGCCGCGGCATAACCCTCTTCGGTCAATGGCCCTTGACCTGTATATACAATAAACCAGGCCACATCCAAACCACCCGCAAGCATTTTAGGCAGCGTGACTTGTGTCGACAGATCCATGGTGTAGTTATTATCCAAGGTAAAATTGGCCGTATTGATGTCGGCATGGGTATCCAGCGTAATCACTCGCTCATGGATACCGCGCGCGCGTGCGATCAGCTGGTCTTCACTCTCTGCTGCTGGCACTGGAGGCGATGCTGGCTGTTCTGCAACAGGTGGCGCTGGCGGAGCAGGAGGCGCTGGCGGCTCTGCTGGCGCACACGATATCAGGATCACAGATGCAAAAGCAGGAGCCATTATTAAGTGTTTAATACGCATGACAGATTGACCTCCGGTCAGGATAAAAATAATTTTGTGTTGTTAACGCAATGCTTGCCAGCTGCCACTGTGCTGCGCTGACGCCTCATCAACCTGAGGGTTGTAAAGATAGATCCAGGCAGACCCGAACCGAGTCAATACTTGTTGGCGATCGTACATGCCCTGCTCCGGCGACTCAGCCACGTACTCCTCAAGTTCATCCAACTGCTGCATCTGCCGCTCGTCCACTTCAAACAC
>JAUSPW010000292.1 GCA_030652635.1 Pseudohongiella sp.
GCGCTGCCCCCGCAACGGTAAACAAGTCTGATCTGCCAGATGCCACTGTCATTCATGTGATGGGAAGGCGGCAGATCCACGGTCGAGGGACATCATGCCCTCACCAACTTGTAAGCCCGGAGACCGGCCTGCTGCACAAGAACGCGCTGCGGCGGGCAGTTGATGCGATTCAGTTGAATATTGTTTTAGCAGCATGACTTCCCCTTCAGGGCCAGGCATGTTGCTGTCTTGTATTCGACTGCCGTCGTGGCGCATACCATCTATTTTTTATGCTCGGGTGAGAGCATAAATGGAGTTATGCGCATGACAAACAAAACATCAAGAATCTCTACCAGCCGCGTGCTGTTGAGCTGCTCGCTTATAGGCTGCACATCTGCAGCATTGTTACCCATGGGCGTCAGCGCCCAGCAGCCAGCATCGGCTGCCGATCCGCAGGTCCAGGAATTGCTGGTCACTGCCAATCGCTTGTCTCAATTTTCAAACGATACACTCAATGCACATACTCTGCTGGATCGCGACTTTATTGCACAAAGCGCAGCCGGCAGCCTGTTTGATCTGTTGCGTTCAGTACCGGGCGTGCAAATGGCGCGCACCGGCGTGGACGGCGCTCAGACCAGCCTGTTTATGCGCGGCAGCAATTCCAACCACACGCTGATTCTGCTCGACGGCGTGCGCTTGAATACGGCCAGCGAAGGCGCAGCGCGACTGGAACATATTCCTGTCAGTCACATCGAGCGTATTGAAGTCATCCGGGGTCCTCAGTCCAGTCTTTATGGCGCCGATGCTATTGGCGGGGTTATCCAGATTTTTACCCGCAGTGGTTTGCCACCGAGTGACGATGCCCCCGGTCAGCGGCTTTCAGGCCGACTTGAAGCGGGCATTGGCACAGAACAATCGCGCAATTACCACGGCGGCCTGCGTTTTGCCGGCAATCAAACAACGGTTGATCTGAATGTGTCGCACCGCGAGACCGACGGCATTCCCGCACAAAACGCCCCCACACCCGGCACGCTCAACGCAGCGTGGGAGAATCAGTCATTGTCACTCGGTATTCAGCACACTCTGAATAGTGACTGGCAACTGTGGGGCCGCTGGCAACACACTGATTCAGAAAAAATATTTCAAGGTGGTGATAGCGAGGCCACTCAAAAAACCGGTAGCGTGGGTATGCGCGCCCAGCTGTCTGAACGTTGGCGCACACAACTGCAACTGAGCCAGTTCAAGGACAATAATCTGACCCGGCAATGGGGCTTATCCCACAGCACCACTGAACGCAACAGTCTGCAGTGGCAGAATGAACTGAGCTTCAGTAGCAACAGCAACACGCTGCTGGGTGTTGATGTCGATGATGAAGACCTGTACTACCTCAGTTCCGGGGCGGTGCAAAATGTCAGCACCCGTCGCAATGATGCACTGTTTGCGGTGCACCAACACAATCTCGGACAGTTTGATGTCACAGCTTCTGTCCGTGTGGATGACAACGAACAGTTTGGTGCACACACCACTGGGCGCCTGGCCCTTGGTAAAGATATAGGCAGCAACAGCAAACTCTGGTTCGCCGCTTCAACGGCGTTCAAGGCGCCAACCCTGGTTGATCTGTATGTGGATTTTCCTGCGTTCGGCTTTTTTGCTAATCCCTTGTTAAAACCCGAACACGCCAGCAATCTGGAAGCAGGGCTACGTACACAAATCGCTGGCTCTGATGTGGATGTCAGCGTATTCCGCAACAATATCCGTAATCTGATCGGCACAGACAGCAGCTACAGCAGTCTGGATAACGTCAGTCGCGCACAGATAAACGGCGTGGAGATCAGTGCCAGCCGTGCTGTTCTGGGCTGGCAGAATCGCTTGTCGCTGACGCTGCTGGATCACAAGAACCGCGAGACCGGACTCGCTTTGCTGCGC
>JAUSPW010000368.1 GCA_030652635.1 Pseudohongiella sp.
TGAGAAATTTGGAGCGGGTGAAGGGAATCGAACCCTCGTCACTTGGTTGGGAACCAAGAGCTCTACCATTGAGCTACACCCGCCTGAGTGTCCGATACGTTGATCGGTCGCCAAACTAACGCAACAAAGTGATTTTGTCGATACCCGGTATCATTTTCAGCCATTGAAGGCGTTTTTATAGATGCCTGTCACAGTTGGATAATCGTGCGCGTCCCAATACAGTGGTTTATTGAGTGTGTTTGTGGGTAGTGTTTCAGACACCGTTACCGTGGCGGGCGGCGGCACATCGCCCATGCGTTGAGTTAACCATGCGCTGAACTGCAGGCACCAGGCTTGCAGATTTGACGGGTGCTCGCGCAACGCCAGAAAGTAATGCAGTTCGTGGTGATCTTTGTTAAACCGGTAACGTGTGTTAGCGTCGAGAACGTCCGGGTGCTGCCGTAGCTGAGAGGCCAGCGTCGACAGGTTGATGTTATGTCCTGCTATTTGAACAACGTTGTCCAGTCGCCCTTGCAGTTCAAAGCGACCATCGCTGTTTAATAGTAATTGATCATCCAGCGCATGGTGTTCTCCAAACTGTTCGCAGCTCACAGACGCGTGTCCAGATCGGAGGGACAAGCTCCACCAAGGCAGTAGCTGGTAGTCAGCCTGCTCCCAATACCGCCAGGCCAGTCCCGCGGTTTCTGTGCTGCCGTACACGGCAATTTGTGTGGAAGCGGGGTAGCGGGCGCACAACTGCCTGGCGACGCGGGGCGCAAGCGGGGCAGTGGAACTGATTGCCACAAATTGTTCGGGCAAACTGACATCCAGATCCAGTATGAGTTGCCAGATGTCCGGCGTCGCAACAATCACGTCGTGTTCATGCAGTTGCGCGCTCCAACTGACGGGTAGACTCTTAAGCGGATTGAGAGATATGCAGGGAACATTGAGTGCAAGAGGCACCAGGTTGCCCCAGATAAACCCATAGATATGATGCTGCGGCACCGTGCACACCACGCGCCTGCAGGATGTCAGTTGTTGGGCAAAAAAATCCGCCTCGACCTGCAATTTTGCGAGCGTATGCACGCTGAGAGTCGGACTGCTGCTTGAACCTGATGAGTAAAAACCCAGATGGCTGTTGTCTTTTTCCAGACTGCGACGTGCCAGCTCGCACCATTGAGCAGCCGAACGCCGCGCCAGTAGTAAATCTGAAAGCCCGGTGCGATTCAAGCCAAGACAGGCTGCAAAGCGACTGGCCAACGTCAGCATGTCCAATGATGAAAAACCAAGCTCTTTGTAACGGCTCAGAAGCTGCGACGGCAAGGCTTGCTCATCTTGCAGCAACTCGCTTTTTCCGCGTCGACGTAACGCGTCGCTGAAAAAGTCCTCCTGCCAGCGTTCAAGCGCGCCTGGCTGTTGCCACCAGCTGTTGCCGCTATTTGTCATCAAAGGCGTTTAACAAATATCCAGAAATTGCCGCCAACCAGTGCAGGCTTCATGTGCACTTTTACTTTAGTGGGCGCCATCTGGTAATCGAAGGTGTACTCAAGCATGATGCTGCCGCGCTCTTTGACGACTTTGTCAAACGCGCCTTTAAATTTGGGAGTATTGGTGCAAGGGGCAACGTCTCGGAAGAAATTTTTTCCAATGACCTGTGATGGTGATCGGCCTGTGATTGCGCCTTCGGTTTCGTTGTACTGCACGATAGTGCCGGTTGGGTCTAACTGAATAGCGCCAAAGGCCAATTGATCGATCTGTGCGCTGCTCATACTGGCCAAGCGGTTATCGATATCGTTTGATCCAAAGTCGATTACTTCAAGTGACATGCTGCGCTCCGTCAACAATTGTGCGCGCAAGGTTTTTGCGCGTGCTAAATGTGACGATTCTACGAAAAGCGTTGCAGCTCAGATCACTGGCCTGACCGGCGGAGACGCTTCCACAGTGGCATCCGTGGGTGCTTCACGGGTGTTGCGCAGAGAGCTGGGATAACGAATGGCGTATTGGGTCATCCAGCGCAAGCCCATCAATTGTGACTGACTCAGTTGCTCGGGATTCATTTCGCCGCGCAAGCGATTCATAGCCCGGACCGCCTGCTCATAGCCAAAGCGATAGGAGATTTCATACCACATATGTGCCATCGGCAGATTCTGTTCAGTGCCCAACCCTTCCGAGTAAATTCGGCCCAGGAAAAACTGGGCGGTTGAGTCCCCGCGATGCGCGGAGCGGTTGAACCAGAACAGCGCTTGTTCATAGTTACGTGGCAGCTCACTTTCATTACCGGAGGCGTAGAGCATGCCCAGTTGTGTTTGCGCATCACGCATGCCTGATTCGGCGGCCATGGTGAAGTAGTCGCGAGCCTTCACAAGATCGCGCTCGGCGCCGCGACCCGTGGCGTACATCACGGCAGCATTGTATTGAGCATCTGCGCTGCCACTGTCTGCCGCCATCGAGAACCAGGTCAGTGCAACTGTCAGGTTGGCTTCCGCGCCCAGGCCATTCAGATACATCACGCCAAGATTGTATTGCGAGTCGCGGTGTCCTTGACGGGCCGCCTCCTGATACCAGCGCAGGGCTTCCTCAAAATTTTCCCGCCGGCCTTGCCCGTAAAAGTGCATGGTCCCTACTGCGTACTGGCCGTCTGGGCTGCCAGCCTCGGCTGCTTGAAGATACCAATAATAGGCTTCTCGATAGTCCTGAGCGACGCCTTCACCGCGGTCGTACATCAGCCCTAGGTTAAACTGCGCTTGTGTAATGCCTTGTTGCGCAGAAAGACCATACAGCTGCATGGCCTGTTCAAAATCCTGTTGAGTGCCGATACCTTGATGGAACATTAACGCCAGGTTGAACTGTGCCAGTGCATGCCCGAGCATCGCACCTTCAGTAAAGTTGGCCATGGCGGTTTGATAATCCTGATCCTCAAACGCTTTCAGGCCGATCTGTACGTCATACGCGAACGCAGGACGAATCATCCCGGTAGACAGCAACAAGGTGATCAGCATGGCACGCAAGGTCAAGCGCAGGCGCAAGGATTTCAGCATGGTAATTACCCGTTGTGTAAAAGATGTCATGTGCCTGATTGTAGCGCGCGGCAGGGTATGTCGCCAGACAACAATCGGTGACGACACCCAACAA
>JAUSPW010000376.1 GCA_030652635.1 Pseudohongiella sp.
CTGCGAGGTCACTGGCTCCTGGTTTATGTCGTTGAAAACGGTCAGTAAAACTGCCGCTATCACCATCCAGAGCAATAAATTCTTTGCCATATCGTTCAAGGGAATATCCCCCTTTGCTGAGTAGAATCCGTTGGGAGCAACCCGTCAGGAATCAGATTAAATTCGTAAGCGTGTTGTAACAGTAACAATCAAAGTCATTATCATGCATGTATTAAGACCGTTACAAAGCGCTTTGCCATTCCCTCACTACCCCGGAAATATAATTGAGGCTAAAAACACCTTCTATTGACACCTTGGGACATTCTGAATCAGGAACCAAGGAGCTGAAGCCGGGGCGGATTATTATTTCAGACGCCTTCCAGCAGATGGGGGCTGTTAGCTGATATTACAAGATAGAACTTGTAATTGTCCAAGACAAAGCATTGTGCGGTGCTCGCCGCATGTAACAGTCTTTGTTGAACCCGCCTTGCTAGGGTACAATGCCCGCCCTTGATCAAGACGCTCTGGTAGATGTTTCGCCGGGCACTCAATCGCCATTCTTTAACCCCACACACGGGGACTACGCCGGAAATCTTATGAGCAACCAAACACTGGACACCCGTCAACTGCGCGCAATTGCGCACAAACTTAAACCCATCGTGACGGTTGCACAGAAAGGCCTGTCTGAAACGGTTTACAAAGAAATCGATCAAGCCCTAGCGCGACATGAATTGATCAAAGTAAAAATTGTGGTGGGCGATCGGGATTTGCGCAAAGAAGTAGCTGCAGAAATCTGCGAACAGACGCGTTCAACGCTGGTACAAAGTATTGGCAACATTGTGGTGTTGTTTCGTGCAGCGCGCCAGCCAGATCCAAAACTTTCCAACATCCTGCGCAACAAGAATATGCCTGGCCTGTAAATACAAACCAGGCATATCAACTACTTACTTAGAGGTGCTCGACTTTGATAATTTCATAGTCGATGTCGCCAGATGGCGCTTTAACCACTACCTCGTCACCAACTTCTTTGCCCATGACGGCACGGGCAATCGGTGATCCGACAGAGATTTTGCCGGCTTTTACGTCAGCTTCGTCTTCGCCAACAATCTGATATCGGACAGTTTCTTCGGTATCCAGATTTTCTATCGTGACCGTCGCGCCAAAGATTACCTTGCCAGTCACTGGAATTGAGGAGATGTCGATCACTTCTGAGTCAGCCAGTTTGCCTTCAATTTCCTTGATGCGGCCTTCGCAGAAGCTTTGCTGCTCGCGGGCAGCATGGTACTCCGCGTTTTCGCGTAAATCGCCGTGTTCACGCGCCTCCGCTATCGCCTGGATAATTGCCGGTCTCTTGACCGTCTTCAACTCATTGAGCTCGGCACGTAATCTTTCTGCACCACCCATGGTCATCGGCACTTTTCTCATGTCTCTCTCACAGATCCCCTGGATCTTCCTTTTTCTGAAATAAAAAAAATACTGCCAGGCTCTCACGAGGAGAGCCCGCCAGCACTGTGTCACTACGGCTTATATCATGCGTAACTAAACCGGACTTGTCTATAGCCCGGGTTTTGACGGCTTGCCAGCAAGCTTATTGGCTTTTGGGCAAACGCGCGTGCAACTCCTGAATTGTGTATACATTCAGATTGTCGCCGCACTTGAGTGCCTCACAGACCGCACTGGCACCCGCCAATGTTGTTGTACAGAACACATCATGTCGCAGCGCTGTGCGACGAATGGCGGAGGAGTCAGCAATCGCTTGTTTTCCTTCCGTTGTATTGACGATCAACTGAATCTCTTCGTTTTTGATCATATCCACAACGTGAGGACGCCCTTCGAGCACCTTATTCACACGATTGACCGGCAGACCTGCCGCTTCAATAATGGCTGCGGTACCGGTGGTAGCGACCATGCTGAAACCAAGTTCGTGAAAACTGCGGGCGATATCGGCTACTTTTGGCTTATCAGCATCACGCACACTGATAAAAACAGTGCCTGTTTTGCTGATTTCTTCGCCGGCACCCATCTGCGCTTTGGCAAAAGCTTCGGCAAATGTCTCGCCTACACCCATCACTTCGCCGGTAGA
>JAUSPW010000295.1 GCA_030652635.1 Pseudohongiella sp.
GCATGGCTTCAATAAAGGCCATGCCGCGGACGCCGTCCTCTATGCTTGGATAATCATGGTCAGCACTGGCGCAATCCAGCAGATCCAGCGCAAAGGCGCTGTAGATATTGGCAAAGGCTTCAATAAAACCTTCCGGATGCCCGGCCGGCAAGCGCGTAGCCAATGAGGCAGCTGCGCACAATCCCGACATACCACTGCGAACAACCTGCTCCGGCTGTCCCGCCAGTTTGATGATCAAGGCATTGTTGTGCTGATGTGACCATTCCAGTCCGCCGAGCTCGCCATAAACACGCAGTCGCACATTGTTTTCTTCACCGGCAGCCACTTGCGTAGCGATCAACACTCCACTGGCACCGCCTTCAAAGTGCAGCATGGCACTGGCGTCATCATCCACTTGCCGGCCCGGTACCACGGCATTCAGCTCTGCGCATACCTCGGTGATGTGTAAACCGCTGACGTATTCGGCCAGATGCGCGGCATGGGTGCCAATGTCGCCCACCGCGCCGGCGCCGGCCTGCCCGGGATTGGTGCGCCATGACGCCTGTTTATGCTGCTGGTTTTCCAGCGCCGTACTGAGCCAGCCCTGAGGATATTCAACAAATATTTTGCGGATGCGTCCCAGTTGACCACTGGCCACACGATGGCGGGCTTCTTTGATCATCGGATAACCGGCATAGGTATGGGTCACTGCCAGCTTGCACCTTGACCCCTTGAGTGCCTCTGCGATCTGTCTGGCCTGCAGCAGGGTGAGCGCCAACGGCTTATCAACAATGACATGAAAGCCATGTTGCAAGGCAAGCAGCACGGGGCCTGCATGCACGTGATTGGGGGTGACAATGGCAACGGCTTGCATGCGCTCGCCGGGGGGGAGAGATGCCTCAGTCACCAGCAGTTCGGTATACGAGCCATAGACACGCTCGGGTGCCAGATTTAACAACTCGCCACTGCGGCGCGATGTTGCCGGGTCACTGCTGAATGCGCCGCACATCAGATCGTAGTGACCGTCCAATGCGGCTGCTTTGCGGTGCACTGCGCCAATAAAGGAGCCTTCACCACCACCAATCATGCCCAGTCTTATTTTTTTCATACGCTAAATAGTGATTCCAGATCGCGGGTCAATTCAATATCAGGCTGTTGAAAAAGCGCAATCAATGCAGCCAATGTAACGTAGATAGTTTTTCTACAGCCTGTTAGAGTTTGAATGCATTCAGGAAGACAAGCAAGCCTCAACCGCGTGCAGTCTGCCGCAGAATAACAACAAGCGTTTAGCACGGGAAAACCACTTATGACGTCCAGCCCCTACCTGATTACTCGCCTCAGTTTGATGATGTTCCTGCAGTTTTTTGTCTGGGGTGCGTTTTTTGTCACACTCGGCAGTTATCTGTTGGAAGTGTTTAAAAACGAAACCGGCATCAACACCATTATTGGACAGGCGTTTGCAACCCATAACTGGGCTGCGTTGTTAGCGCCGTTGTTTGTGGGGTTGTTGGCAGACCGGTTTATTAACGCGGAACGACTGAATGCGGTCTGCCAATTGCTCGGCGGCGGGCTGCTCTGGTATGCGGCCTCAGTGACGGACCCCGGTGTGTTTATCTGGACCCTGTTTGCCTATTTTATGTTGTACATGCCGACACTGGCGCTGGCCAACACCATTGCGTTTTCCAACATCGATGATCCCGACAAGCAGTTTCCGGCGATTCGTGTCTGGGGTACCGTGGGCTGGATTCTGGCCGGATTTATTGTGGCGCAGACCGTGCTCGGGTTTGTGAATATCCCCATCCTGCAAGTGTTAACCGGTGTTGATAACGCGCAGATCACCAATATCCCGTTGAAGATGGCAGCTATACTGTCCGTCATTTATGGCCTGTACAGCCTGACCTTGCCCGCCACGCCGCCCAAGGCCAAAGGTGAAGCCTTCAGCGTTAGCAAAGCGCTGGGTATGGATGCGCTGATGTTGATGAAAGAGCGTAACTTTTTTATTTTTGCGCTCAGCAGTTTTCTGATCAGTATTCCGCTGGCGTTTTATTACGCGCGTACCAATGACTTTGTGGCGGCAATGGCGTTTGGCAATCAATCCGCGTCGTTTATGGCCATTGGCCAGATGAGCGAAGTGTTGTTTATGTTGCTGGTGCCGTTTTTTATTGTGCGTTTTGGTGTCAAGTGGATGCTGATGGTGGCCATGGCGGCCTGGGCGCTGCGTTATCTGGTGTTCGCCAGCTTCCCGGAGTCAGCCGCGTTGTTGATATTTGGTATTGCCTTGCACGGTATTTGTTACGACTTCTTTTTTGTCACCGGTCAACTGTATGTGGATCGCAAAGCGCCGGTGGCCATTCGCGCCAGTGCCCAGGGGTTGTTTGCCTTGCTGACGTATGGCGCAGGCATGCTGGTAGGCAACTACATTCTGGGCTGGTGGGGCGACAGCATGGCGCTGGATGGTTCAACGCAGGCCGGTTGGTTACAAGGCGCGTTCAGCTTCTGGATTATGCCGGCGGTATTGGCGGCCATCATTCTGCTGTTCTTCTCGCTGACCTTCAAACGTGAAACTGTCGCCACAGGAGCAAGTGTATGAGCGTTCAGTTAAGCCGTCGTGAGTTGCTGCGACAAGCAGCGCAGGCCTCGATGTTGGCAGCTGCGGGCGTGGGTGTTACTGCTGCCAGCAGGGTGTCAGGTGCCAGTGCGGCTGAGTTGGCAGCCACGCCGTTTCAGAATCGCGGCAACATCAAACATTCTGTTGCGCAGTGGACCTACGGGTTTTTGTCACTGGAAGAGTTGTGCGCCGTGGTCAACGAAATCGGTTTTGCTGCGATTGATCTGATTGGGCCGCAGCAGTGGCAGATTCTGAAAGATCATGGCATTGATTGCTCCATGTGTAACGGCGCCGAAATCAGCCTGACTGAAGGTTGGAATAACCCGCAATTCCACAGCACGCTGATCAATAATTATCAGAATCACATTCAGCTGATGGCGCAGGCGGGTTATAAAAACCTGATCTGTTTCAGTGGTAATCGCAATGGCATGGACGATGACACCGGTTTGCAGCACTGTGTAGATGGTTTAAAACAGATCATGAGTCTGGCGGAGCGTAACAATATTGTGATTCAGATGGAGCTGTTTAACAGCAAAATTGATCATCCGGATTACATGTGTGACAGCTCGGCCTGGGGCATTGAACTGTGCCAACGTATCGGGTCGCCCAACTTTAAACTGTTGTATGACATCTACCATATGCAGGTGCAGGAAGGGGATGTGATCCGCACTATACGCGACCATCATCAGTGGTTTGGACACTACCATACTGCGGGTGTGCCGGGCCGCAATGAAATTGATGACACGCAGGAGTTGTACTACCCGGCCATTATGCGCGCCATTGTAGCCACTGGCTTTGAGGGGTATGTGGCACAAGAATTTATTCCGCGGCGAGTGCCGGGGTCGGAGGGCGCCAGCGCTC
>JAUSPW010000390.1 GCA_030652635.1 Pseudohongiella sp.
TCCTCGTAGAGCGCGATACGAATGAGATACTGTTCTACCAGTTCACGGGATGTTATCTGGCCGGATTCCATGGCCTGTTGCATCTCTGGAATGCTTGCTTCCAGCACGGTAAATGGCTGGTCGTTGCTGGCGGCGCTGACGGGCTGAATGGATGTGAGGATGAGCAGAAGTGCGGCGGAGGAAAGCGTGGAGATAGTGGATCGAGAAGGGCACAGCAACTGTGTAAATAAACGAATCATGGTGGTACTCGTAAAATTAGTGAGGAAGTGAGTCAGTCTTACATTGCCGGTTACAGTAGGGTTTAATTCGGAGGCAATACAGTAACAACCAAAGGCATATGGTCGCTCAAATGCAACCAGTCGATCGATTTACCAACGTCCAACTCACAACTGCTGAGAATATCTGCAGAAGCGAAAGCATAATCAATATGATACTGCTTGTTTAAATTGCGTTGCAGGTAGAACGTCGGCATCGACTCAAGACCTTGCTGCTCATTCATCAGTTGGTGGTAAACGCTCTGAAGCCCAAGATCAGAAATTTCTGATATCACCCCGGAGTGGCTCCACCATCGATCCGGTTTATCCCATACAGCATTGCTGTTCAGATCTCCAATGATCATGGTCGAGGAACCTGACAAGTCTTTGCCGTGAATCTGAAGATACTTCCAAAGCTGACCCACATATCCAAATGCTTCTTTGTCGCTACCCTTTGTCCAGACAGCTAGTATGGTCAAATTGTCATTGACGGAAAACGGCAGAAATAGCTTTAAATCGGACGTTGACCATCGTGTGCTGGGATGAATTTGTGATACTCCGGTGATGGCAAATTCGCCGTGCCATGGAAGTGCAGAAACGCGATTTCCATTTTTAGGAAAAACTCCGATCCCTTTATTTTTGTTTGTTCCGATCCAGAGATAGCCGCCTGCCCAGTCAAGATAATGCTGCTTGTAGAACTGCGGGTCTTCGCACTCTTGTATTACCAAAATGTCGGCATTCAGCGCGTCAATGTCTGGTAGTTTTTTGCGCAATGCGCCGTTGCAATTCCAGGTTAGGATTTTCATGGATAGCTCGGAAATTTAACCTACCGTGTTCACGCGCCAACTTGCTGGTCGTGTGCAGTTGATTGTAATACGGTACTTAAACCTACTACCTATTGTCCGCATACGGACATTAGCGCATATTTAATTAAACTACCGCCGGAAATCGTGTTCGACCTAATAGCGAGGTGTCCAAAGATTATTTATGGCACCTTTGTGGTACTCGAATTTCAGAGACTTTTTGATCCAGATTACGGCGACCGTATTCCAATATTTTCCGCTTTCGTTACGAAACCCACTTTCGTATTTTTGCAAGTTAACGAGCAGAAGCATGTCTGAGGAATTTCGCACGAGAAGTTCCTCAAGCAGCGCCTTGTTTACAACTAGGCGATGGCCGTCACTAGATCCACCTTCTTTGGACTTTGAATAAGCCCAGGCTTCTGAGTCTGCCTTTAACCCACCTTTGGCGGTCCAACTACAACCAAAAGGGTCGCGGCATCGAAGACCCAAGCTATCAGCGATGTCAGCCGCTATGCGAGGTTTGTGCAAAACAGCGGCGCTAGCGATTGGGTCATCACCATCAAGACGCGGCTCGCGTCCTGACATCGTGATCCATGGCTGGCAGTTATCCTTCTCGTTACTTATATAGTCTTTACCATCATCATCTAAATCATAAGATGGAAACCAAACACTCATAGGATCTTCCGCTAAAATATCCTTGATAATGGCTTTCGCTTCTTGTGGGAGGACAAGAGCAGAGCTGATTTGAACTTGAATGTGATCGGCAGAAAACCATCTTCCGGCCACGACGACGGATTTATCAATCCCGTTTTCAAGTCCCGCTAGTCTGAGAATTTTTCCTTTGTCGCCAGTTAGTCCGAGCCCTTCCTTTTCTCTCTCCATTAGAATGGAGGTGACTTCATGTGGGGCGTGGTTGAGGGCGTCTGAGAGCCAAAACCCGTCCTCTCTCGTTAAGAGATATCGACTAAGCCAATGCTTCCATGGATCGTCGTGCCACCAATCCTGAGTCACAGGCTTGGTTTTCTGCAATTCGCCAGCAGCAATCATCATTCCATGCCAGGCAAGCTGCTCACCATAAGAATGATATGCACTGCTAAGCCCGCGCCGTGAGCGTGGGGCGCCTTCACGCCCGCCTGAAGCATACATACTTTCGGCATCATCATCGATGTCGTGGACAACGTCTGAGATCAGGTCAACCACTAACCAATGTGGTTGGCCAAACACATTGCTTAGATACTGGACGTCCTGTTTATTGAAGTCATATTCCAGTGAAAACTCATGTGCGCATTTCGGCGCAGATTTTGGGCGGTTCTCGTGATAATCTCCGGTATATTTCTTAAGTTTTTTCTCAAGCAGCGGATATGGAGACAGATCAATATTTCGAAGTTCCGACTCTCGATTTGCACTAACAGATATTTCTCCTGCTTCGAGACAAGTGATTAAGGCCTTTGCAGCAAAATGCCGTATAAGGACATGCCTTACATCTGAATCATCTAGAACCCGATTGAGCAGGGACCTATATCTGGATACCTCGGCTGGATGCTCCTTGGAAATCCGTGCAATCGCAATCAGTAGCCAAAGCTTTGCATGATGAGAGTAGAATCTCAGCTCGGAGGCCTGGAACGGACCGGCGTCCTGATCCTCTAGCTGCGCCATTATGGCGTCAAGTACTTGCCATTTCCCGAAGCGCGCAAAGGAGCGAATACAATGAGCAGCCCGCCAACGTTCACTTGCGCGGGGCGATGCCAATTGACGCCAAGCTAGGCCGGCGAAGATTTGCACCTTATTATCATTTGGATAGAGCCCGCTTTTCCATTCTCCGTCCAGCACACTGCCGGATAGTTTTGCTGCGTCGCTCCTGAGCAGCCTCGTAAGCGCAGTCTGCCCTTTCCCTGCGCCAGCTTGCTCGCAGATAACGTGAGCAAAATCCAGCCAAACCGGCGCTTCGACTGATGACTCGGGTTCAGAAAATAACTTGACTATCTCCAGTACAAGTTCGGCCAAGGGAAGCCCTGAAAGTTTTGAAATATCTACAAGATGATAGGTTGATAGATTGTCGTTGCTAATGAGATCGTCGAGGTGTTGAAATATCAACGAATTCGCAAACTCTCGATATACACTCTTGAGAGCGCTGGACGACGCCGTCCACAATTCATTGCACTTTTTAAGCTCGTCGAGCTTCCAGTAGAGGTTGAGGTGCTCACTTCCAGAAATATTTCGAATATACGCGGCCCTTTCCCCATATCCGACTTTCACACGCAGCTTGTCAAAAAAATCATCTTTTACACGGTATGCGCTTTCGCAATGACGTAGTACTGCAAGTGCGCTACTCAACGATTCGCAGTCTCCCGGTCGCGTAGAATTAGCAACGCGAGTAAGTACACGTTTGCTCTTGGCTTCTCGCTTATCAGCGTCGCGCTTGAGTTTTAAATCGCCGCTGGACCGATGATAGTTAGCATGTTCATTACGTTTATTTATTACCCGGCCAAAATGCGGATACAAAGAATCCAAACGGCTTACAATCTTGGAGCGAGTCCCAAGGACACTCTTCGAAATCCCCGCGAGAGCCTTGACCGTGGACTCAGAAGAAAGACCAGGGTTGTTCGCTTCGAACTGTTCAACCAACTCCGTGACCAATTGTTCATTATTTTCACTATTTCTTCCGACCAAGGTCTTCGCGAAGGTCTCAGTATTACATGACCAGGATTCTGCTGGATCAGCGAGCCAGTTAAGCGCTACCGCGTCTTCGGGGTCGATTTTCTCATCATCAACGAGTGCTGTTAGATAGGGCATTAACGTACAATCGAGTGTCACCTTGTCCCTGTCGTCCCATCGACTGAGTTTGGCAAGGCCTCTACAGCCCGAGACCCTCGACATACCTTGTCCGAATGCATACCAAGGGAATTTTTCAGGCTCATCTGTCAGGTTAAGTTCTGCTATATTCGACAATGTGTGAAAATCAGCCTCTTTAAGCTCAGCCCCCTTGACGGATGCAGCGAGAATAAACAGGTGGTTGGTATACTGGTAGTCTCCTGAGCCGATGGCATCCATCTGTTCCAAACCGGTACGAAAGTACTCTGAAGATTCCTCCGTACTGGCGGGAAGAATTGCCCGAGCGAGTCTCGCATAAAGTGAAGCTCGATAGTCGACCTCGTTTTCAGATTTAATGAGTGAAGCGCACCGGATAGCTTCTTGGCCTGCGAACTCTTGCAGCCCGGTTCTCCTGGAGAAAATGGAGACCAACTCTATCATTGTGGATGGAGAAACAATTTCCTGGTCGTGTAGTAGATCGAGGAAGACCTTTACTGAGGCAGCTTTCAAATCGTCCCTAGACCACAACGCAAATTGTATTAGCTGCAATCCCAACAGCTGGAAGAAAGGACTTGATCTACCGGGACGATAGTAGTCCCGCTCCCTTCTCGCCTCCACCCACGACTCGACAAGATCCTTGAATGACTTGTCCGCTCTTCCTTTCGGCATACGAAGGACGGTGGACAGTTTTCTTGTTAAGTCGAGCAAGGGTTCAAAACGAGAATTCAGAAAGCGCTCAGCGGTTTGCTTTTCCTCATAGCTAATCGATCCCGGTTTCTTCTCATTTTCCTGATCTTGCTTTCCAGTGCGCATTCGCTTAGTCAATCGCTTGTCAAGCTCTTGACGAAAGTCTTTGCCTGCCAAGCTATTTTTGATTCCGGATGCGGCGTCAAGAAGTTCACTCGGCATTAGATCCTTTTCATGAACTTCAACATCCTCGATGGCCGCGTTCAACGCAATACCGAAAATGAATGGGAATACATACTGGTCTGAATAGTGATCCCGAAATGACCACAGACCGGGCCTATCTGTAGGGAGCAACTTGCCAATGGCTTTTGCGGCGCGCCGGTCTTGTAAAGTCAAGGCTATTGCGGCTGCTTTGCGAAAGCCGTCGATTATTTCTCCGGTGTCGCGCGAGTCATGACCGGGCACCTTGATTTTATCGGTATCGAGTGCCGCTTTGGCGATCTTGGATAGAAGTGCCTTTTTCTCAAGTGGCTTTAAATCAAGATGTGTCAATGCCGCAGTTAAAGCCCCGATCTTGCTTGAAAGTACATCAAGAAATGCTTTCACATCGGAATAGTCGATAGTGGACTGAGGATGATATACAAAGCCGAAAACGTGCTCGCAAATTATATAGGTATACCAGTCGTACCACCGATCTAACGTATTCGCTGCATCTCCAAATCGCCTCTGGCTCAGTAAATAGAATGTGACAGATGCAGTATCGATAGACTTTGGGCCCATCCTATGGGTACGGCCATCTCTGTCTTGTCTATAGTAATGCCGCACCCAGTCTTCTGTCGCCAGGACATGTCGAAGCGCTTCATCATGATCGCCGGAAAGCGTGTTGGCGATTGCCAACCGGGCATGCCGGGATCCCTGCCAACCAGTTCGTGCTTCGAAGAGCCGTCTGGTTGCGTCGGTATCCTGAGCAGCAATGACAAGATCGGGAAAATCCAATATATAATCGGTGCCACGGCGATCAACGGCGGCAACGGTCGACATCTCGACTGTGAGCTCTACAAGCTGATCATAGTTTTTTTCTACTACTGCATGGCGGATCGCTGCCTTAAGACGGGAGAGCCGGATATTACGCTTACCGACCGAACCGGTTACCTGTTGAGGGAATGTCAGATCAAACGCGAGTGTAAACAGCTTTCGGGCATCACCTAATAACAATAGTAGATCTGGCAGCGAACGGGCGGCATAGACTGATTGAGCCTGCATCTTTAGGAGATTTTTCGCCAGAAGACGAAGCGGTGTTTTAAGGGAGCCATATCGCTCCCGTACCAGATCTTCTGTCGGTTCGTCCCTGAAGATCAAACCATGCTTCGTCCGCTCCAATAACGGGGACAAGTCAGATGCGAAGCTCTCTATGGCACTGATTGCCATACTATGTGCTTGAGCATACTCGTCCAAGGGGACGGGCGGAGGCAGAACAGCTAGCCCTGCCAGGAATGCGTTAATCTCCTCCGTTTTGGCGCCGCGCTGCCGGGCTTCGCCCAGTGCGTTGTCGATGCGTCCCTGTATCAGGTCATTGAGTGCGATCTTCTTATCGATTTCGGATTCATCCAGAAGCCCTCTCTCCGTATCCAGCATATATTGGAGAATGCGTGGGTTTCCTTGAGAGCGAGCCTGCGCAACACGAATCTCGGATTCTTTGACGTCGGGTATCCGCGCCTGAAGATAGCACTTGGTTTCATCCAAACTGAATTTACGGAGAGCGAAATCCACATAGGGGATGTGAGATATGGGAATTCGCTCTGTGCGCGACGACAAGACGACTTTAAAGCCGGGCACCGGGTTTGCATTAAGATGCTCGATAAGCAGTACCGGAAACGAATCCTCACGCTTGTCCTTTGCGTGAATTGCAGCATTATCTATAGCGTCAATGAAAAGAACGAGGCTTTTCTTGGTTACGCTGGAAGCGAGAGTAGCTACCGATTGCTCAATTCTTCGACGAAATGTATTGACCAATGAATCGATGTCGTCGGTTCCCGGGATAATCGGATCACACAATCCGCGACAAGCGAGGGTATTAGCAATATGAATGAGACCTCTCCGAGGATGGTGGCGTGCATCACCAGGCACTCTGTAGTCCCCTCCTCCAAAACAATCGAAGAATACTGTCTCGTGGTCATTTGAGAGTGACCTGCAAACGCTGTCCATGAACACTGTTTTGCCGGTACCGCCGGCAGCGTGCACCATGAGCGGCTTGTCGAGCTTAGCGACAAGAGAAACAGCTTCGCCTAATTGTTCACGCTCGACGATATCACCGACATCAGCGAGGGCCTCGGGGCACGGTAGGAGATCGCTACTATCGGATAATCCTAATGCTGCAAGAATGTCCGTATGTTCGATAATGTTTCTATCGGTACCTGCGAATCCGGCCTTATCGCGGATCATCTGCTTTAAGTCACCAAGACTTGCCCGAGCAACGGCATCACTGCCATTGCCAAACCAATCGACAAGGGTGCGGGCAAGCACGGCTTTTGACTCACGCAAGGTGTCATTCAGACTTTGGATATTGCATTTGCCTGCAAATTCATACAACGCAGCCCCAGTAAGCCCGCAGGCCGATATAAGCTGATCTGCTTGTTTTTTTACTTCGCCTGAAACTGCCTTTCCTGTCGCCAACGCATCAAGCGCGTCGACTAGTGGACCATACAAGGGCCTGTTGGTATGGAGTTCAAACGTTACCTTCTTCTTAACTAACGGAGTTCCATACTTATCCCTCAGACTGCGGAAGGCCTTTCCAAACTTTTCTATAGTCTTCTTTGCATCGGCAGCCCGAAACGGATTGGATCTGTCGCGAATTGAGTATTTAAACTGTGCGATACAGACTTCACTCGCACTCTTGAAACTTGCCCGGCGGCCATAGTAAAAAACGAGATCAGCGATCTCGATAGTTTCTTCCGATGCCGTCTTCTGATCACCGGGCTCCAGTCCCTCTATGGCGATTCCAATCAAATTGGAGTTCGGCAGCAAAATTCGCATGGCGTGCCGCGCAACCCATGCTTCATGGTATTCGTGTCCGTCCCTTGACGCCCGGACCTTATCAATAGGCCTCTTGGTTTTTGGCATATTTTCCTATGATAGTACGTTAATATTCACAATAGATTGATTTCCATGTACAGCAGCGCTGCAATTCCATCGATTCGAGTATCCAATGTGTCCTCACTCAAAAACCGGTCGCAGCTAAGAGACTTGGGGATATCCTGCGGCGACGACGAGCAAAGCATTTTCTCATTTACAGTTTTAAAAAACAGTAGGCCAATATCTGCTCAGGGTCGAAAATTATCATTCGTGCGACGCCGTATAACGCCCGCATTTGCTGCTGAATTGGAGTGCGGCGGGAGTCTGTCCGACAACATGCGCTTGTCAGCCCAAGCCTCATACTTTTAAATTTTATTTATGACGTGCTTTTAAATTCATTAAACCCACCATCACAGAACCAATCATTCTTCATCATCGCTTGGTAAGCAGCTGTATTCCATGAGTTAACATGGTTATTTCGCCGGGATTCCTCCTCTTCTTCTAGATAGGCCTTCACAGCATTCTTTCCACCTTTTTCATGGAGCTTGTTTAATCGAAATTGAATTTCCGTCACCGTTGAATTTGCATTTGACATATACAAACTTCCAAGATCTAGTTCTCTAAAGTGAAATTTAATTCTTTCGTTGAGGACTTCATCATAAATATCAACATCTGTTGT
>JAUSPW010000395.1 GCA_030652635.1 Pseudohongiella sp.
ACAACAGAATCGTGGTTGCGCCGCTGTGGATTCCGGAATGTCCGTACTGTTGATATCAACGTAACCGGTGCTGAAGAGCAGCGAACTACTCCATGGATGCCGTTCCAATCCCTGATCGACGGGCTTGATCCGCATGATCAAAGCCTGAGCATTGAAGGCCTCCCCGGCCCTAAACGCGCGTTAATTATTGCCGAAGCACCTTAATCGCGCGGCACAATGAGCAGGACCTTGCGACTGAACTTTGTGTTGACCTGTCCTGCAATACTGGTTCACTATAGATCGCGGTAACTGGGGTCAACTGTAATTCATAACAAAAATACCAATTACAAAAACAAGGAACTCCGTCTATGGCCAGACCACTACGCATAGAATATCCGGACGCGTATTACCATGTCTCCAATACTGCATTGGAGGGGCAAAAGGTTTTCCCGTCAGCGAGATATTACGAGGCTTTTCTGCAAGCTCTGGATGAAACCTGTGGCCGTCTTAATGTTCAGGTTTATGCCTATTCACTTCTGAAAGATCAGTATCACCTGCTGGTAAAAACGCCGGAAGCCAACCTAAGCCGATTTATGCGGCAAATTGACGGCATCTATACGCAGTATTACCAGCGTCTGAAAAAATCTGAAGGCTCGCTGTTCCGTGGCCGATACAAAGCTGTGCTGGTGCAGGCTGACAAGTACCTGCTCCCACTATCCCGTTTTATACACTTGGGCGTTCGAAAACAGGATCTAGACAAGCATGTCTGGTCCAGTTACGCGGCATACACTAACCAGACCAAGTCTCCTGTTTGGCTGGTACGTGACGAAGCGCTGGGTATGCTGGAAGGACCCGCTGGCAAACGCTTTCAACGTTATGTTGACTACATTGCCCTCGGTGTTGACGATGAGATGGCGCATTTTTATGGAAAAAAGAATCTGTCGTCGGTTATGGGTGACGAGAAGTTCCGCAAATTTGCTGCGGGAAAACGCTCGTCCACCAAAGTCCGTGGTGTTTCACGAGGCGCACACGCCAAATGGCGCCCCTCATGCAAGGAGATTGTGTCTGCGGTAGCGACTCAGTTCAAAGTGAGCGAGGAAAGTATCTATCAAGCTGCGCGCGGGCCTGGATCAAAAAATGTGCCGCGCTGGGTAGCCATGTATCTGTGTCAGGAACTGTCGGCATCGACCTTACAGGCGATTGCCAAGCTGTTCCACCTCAAGCGTTATGGCACGGTGTCGACTACCGTTGGCAAATTGAAAAAAGAGCTACTGATCGATGCAAAGTTAGCAACTGTAGTACAAAAACTTGCAAAAGCGCTGAGCAAGCAAAAGGCATAAACAGCTCTCAGAGTGCCCAACAAAAACACCCGGTACGATTTTCATCATACCGGGTGCTTTTATATGTCCTGAAACCCATCAGTCAGCCGGGGCCACCTTGGAGGGCAGCCGGCACAATTACTTGATTTTGGCTTCTTTGTACATCACGTGCTTGCGAACAACGGGATCATATTTTTTGATCTCCATTTTGTCCGGAGTAGTACGCTTGTTTTTGTCAGTTGTGTAGAAGTGACCGGTGCCTGCTGAGGAAACCAGTTTGATTTTATCGCGCATCGCTGCTTACCACCTGAATCTGGGTTAGAAATTAGATTTTTACGCCGCTGGCGCGAATATCAGCTAACACAGCATCAATGCCGCGTTTATCGATAGTGCGCATGCCTCTGGTAGACAATTTCAACGAAATAAAACGGTTCTCTGACTGAACCCAGAAACGGTGTGTCTGGATGTTTGGCAGAAAACGACGACGCGTTTTATTGTTTGCGTGTGAAACGTTGTTACCAGTAAGCGGCTTCTTGCCGGTTACCATACATACTTTTGACATGACCTAGCCTCGTTACCAAACCGTGCTCTATTTAACACGCGTTTGAAAAAACCCGTGCTTTGGAAAATCCCGCTATAAAACACGCTTGAATGGACAGAAGAGACGACCAGTACCGGCATGCCTTAAAATTTGAGCTGCGTTTTATACCAAAACGGCTTGCTTAAGGCAAACAGTTTTCTTGAAATCACGGCATTTGGCCGTGTTTCTGCATTTTTATAGCAATCCTCGCTCAGCAAACGACACCACGTCCGAGCGACCCACCACCACGTGATCCAGCACTCTGACATCGATTGTGTTAAGCGCGGTCTTCAGACGCTGAGTAATGGCAATGTCAGCCTGGCTGGGTTCTGCCAGCCCAGAAGGGTGATTATGCGCAAATATAACGGCTGCAGCATTGTTATGCAGACAACGTTTCACAACCTCCCGGGGATAAACTGCGGCACCATCTATTGTGCCTTGAAACAACTCCTCCATCGCAGTCACCCTGTGTTGATTGTCCAGATACAGACATGCAAATACTTCATGTGAGTAATCACGCATACGTGCCCTCAGATAGTCCCGTGTCAGGTCAGAATTGGTCAATGCATCTGACTCAGCCAGGCGTTCACTCATATACCGCCGCGCCAGCTCCAGAACCGCCTGAAATTGCACGTATTTGCCTGGCCCAAGACCGTCCCGGCGGCAGAAATCCTCGAGTGACGCCCTCAGAATGCTAGTCAATGACCCAAAATCAATCAGCAGATCTCGCGCCATATCCAGCGCATTGCGGCCGGGGATACCCGTGCGTAAAAACACCGCCAGCAGCTCTGCATCAGACAGAAACGCCGGGCCATGCTGCAACAGTTTTTCCCTGGGTCTTTCATTTTCAGGCCAATCTTTGATTGTCATTTTGTTCCCTCCCTGGAACCAGAACCTCTTACCTTATAGCAGCTCTGCCACTCGGCTGCCTTGCTGCATGCACCTGCCCCTGCTTAAAATGCGGTAAGCTTGGCCAAATCGGTCAATCAACGACCTCCACCTGGAATACTCTTTATGTCGTTCAACAAGCTTGCCACTCTGGCCAACAAGCGGATTCTGCTGGGAATGACGGGAGGCATTGCTGCCTATAAATGTGCTGAACTGACCCGCCTGCTGATCAAAGCCGGGGCTGATGTGCGTGTGGTAATGACCAAAGCGGCAATGGAATTTATCACACCACTTACCATGCAGGCGCTTTCCGGCAATCGGGTACATCACGAGCTGTTGGACGCAGATGCTGAAGCGGGCATGGGCCATATTGAGTTGGCGCGTTGGCCTGACCTTATCCTGGTAGCGCCAGCCAGCGCAGATTTTCTGGCTCGAATGGCCAGCGGTCACGCCGGGGACCTGCTCACCACCTTGTTGCTGGCCAGCAAAGCGCCTGTTGCACTTGCACCCGCCATGAATCAGGGCATGTGGCTGAATGCCGCGACCCAAGCGAATCTCGATACATTAAAATCTCGCGGCTGCACCATCATGGGACCCGACAGCGGCTCACAGGCATGTGGTGATGTGGGGCCGGGCCGCATGCTTGAACCTGCTGACCTGGCAGAAGCGTGTGCTGAGTTGTTTGCGCCCGGCTGGTTGACCGGGTTGCGCATCATGATCACTGCAGGTCCCACGCGTGAGGCTATTGATCCGGTTCGTTATATCAGCAACCACAGCTCCGGCAAGATGGGGTATGCCTTGGCGGCAGAAGCAGCAGCTGCCGGTGCGCTGGTATCCCTTATCAGCGGTCCGGTCAACCTCGCAGTCCCCGATCGAGTGCATGCCGTGCACGTCATTACGGCGCGTGAAATGCTTGATGCCTGTCTGGCAGGCATCGATGGGCAGGACGTGTTTGTGGGCGTGGCTGCTGTCGCTGATTACCGTCCTGCCGAAGTTGTATCACACAAGATCAAAAAGTCTGCCGATACCATGCAACTGTCTTTGATCAGAAACCCCGATATCATCGGAACACTGGCGGCGCGATCTCCGCGCCCTCTGATGGTGGGTTTTGCGGCGGAAACTGACAATGTCACAGCCTATGGTGAGGACAAACTCACCCGCAAAGGCCTGGATTTGTTGTTTGCCAATGAGGCCACCAGCACTTTTGGAAGCGAGTCCATCAGTGCAACAGCGTTATGGCACGGAACTGAATCGGATCAGATCATGTCAAACGTGTTGGGACCAGCAGGGAAAAATCTGGTTGCCCGACAAATGCTGCGCTTGATTCACACAAAATGGCTCGCAGCTCAACAATAAGGCGCGGAAGCCATGACAAGCGTTCAACACTCTGATGATCTCTTACCCCGATCAATGTTCAGGGCTTATGACATTCGCGGCATCGCCGGGCGCGATCTCACAACAAAAAGCGCCCATCTACTGGGTCGCTCGATTGCCAGACTTGCCATGTCAGACGGACTCAATCGCGTGCTTTTTGCGGCGGATGGCCGACTGTCCAGCCCTGCGCTTGGTGCAGCATTAAAAGACGGCATCCTGAGCGAAGGCTGCAATGTTGTGGATCTGGGTCTGGTTCCAACGCCATTGTTGTACTTTGCGACACATACCACAGACATGGATTTTGGCGTCATGTTGACCGCCAGCCATAATCCGGCTGACTACAACGGGATCAAGATTGTCCGTCAACGCCACTGTCTGACCCCCGAAGAGATCCAGGATCTTAGACGGCAGGCGCTTCTGCTGTCCGAAACAGCATCTGGTAGCAATACAGCTGAGGTTAGAGGTCATATCAGCCATCTCGATATTGCACCCACCTACCTGGCACGTGTCACTGGTGATATCAAACTGCAACGTCCGCTCAAGGTGGTGGTTGATTGCGGCAATGCAGTTCCCGGTCTGATCGCCCCTGATTTGCTGACCGCGCTGGGTTGTGAAGTGACCGCACTGTTCTGCGAGGTAGATGGCAATTTCCCCAATCACCACCCAGACCCTACCGTAAACGATAACTTAAAGTCATTGATAAGCGCCGTTAAAAGCACAAACGCAGATCTGGGCGTCGGTTTTGATGGTGATGGTGATCGTGTTGTGATGATCACCAACAAAGGCAATGTGATTGATACTGATCGTTTGATGATGCTGTTTGTGCGCGATATCGTGCCGCGCTACCAACATCCCAAAGTCGTATTCGACGTCAAATGCAGCAATCTGCTTGCGGGCGAAATTGCTGCCAGCGGCGGCCAGGCCGTTATGAGCCGTAGCGGTCACTCATTTATGAAACAACAAATGCAAGACAGCGGTGCGGTGTTGGGAGGGGAGTTCTCGGCGCATATTTTTATCAAAGATCGCTGGTATGGTTACGATGATGGTCTTTATGTCGCGGCAAGGTTTCTGGAGATTCTCGCGTGTAGCAGCAGCACCTCGGAACAAATGCTACGCTCACTACCCGGCAGCATTGTCACACCAGAGTTGCGCATTGAAGTCGCCGAGGAACGCAAATTTGAGCTGATGGAGAGGCTGGTGCGACTGGTGGATTTCCCGCTCGCAACCGTCAATTGTCTGGACGGCATACGTGCTGACTTCACAGATGGCTGGGGCCTGATCCGCGCCTCTAACACCACTCCCGCATTGCTTCTGCGTTTTGAGGCCGTCAGTCGACAGTCTTTGCAACACATCCAGGAGGCTTTCCGGCGTTTACTGCAGCAGGTCGATCCAACGCTGGACTTTGCCTGCTGATCCTTGCGTTTTTGATTTGCGCCCAGTCGTTATATACTTCGCACCTCTGATGACATCCCGGATATTCTTATGCCCCTTGAATTAGCTGCTGCCAAAAACATTGCCAATGTGCTTACTGAAGCGCTGCCATACATCCAGAAATTCACTGGATGCACCATTGTGGTCAAGTATGGTGGCAACGCCATGACCGATGAAACGCTGAAAAACAGTTTTGCGCGCGATATCGTCATGATGAAACTGGTAGGCATGAATCCAGTTGTTGTGCACGGTGGCGGCCCACAGATAGGCTCGTTGCTGGAGCGACTCAACATACAATCTGAATTTATTGATGGCCAACGTGTGACAGACAGCCAGACCATGGATGTTGTCGAGATGGTCTTAGGCGGCCTGGTCAATCAGGAAATTGTTGCTCTGCTTAATAAAAACGGCGGCAAAGCCATCGGCATTACCGGTAAGGATGGCAATCTGATTCGAGCCAAAAAGTTGCTGAAGCGCAAAGCCAGCATCGATGGCAGCGGCGACAAGTTACTGGATCTGGGGCAGGTTGGCCGTGTAGATAAAATCAATACCGAAGTGCTGCGCATGATCGAGCACAGCGACTTCATTCCCGTGAT
>JAUSPW010000400.1 GCA_030652635.1 Pseudohongiella sp.
ACTACAGCTACAAATGGGCTGAAGTGCTCTCAGCGGACGTATTTTCCAGATTTGAAAGTGTGGGAGTGTTGAGCCCAGAGATGGGCAGCCAATTCCTTGACAAGATATTGTCCAAAGGTGGTGGTGCAGAAGCGCTACAGCTGTTCACTGACTTTATGGGGCGAGAGCCGGATATCTCAGCGTTGCTCAAACAAGAAGGGCTCAGAGCGCATTGAGAAATATAAAAAAATTGATCTGCCTCATGTTTTTAACAAGAGCGCGCTATTAAACTCGCGCAAACGCATTTTGACAGCGTGCTTCCGTTTCTTTTTTGTAACTGAATCAATGTGCTCAGATACGATGGTAATGTAGAAACAAGTTTTGTTATAATCGCGTCGCTTTAAATTGCACCCGACTACCCAGCCAACCACTTGAATCAGGCAATACACGCTTGTTTTAGTGACTGCTAAAGACTTCACGGCAAGCACTGTTAGCTTGAGTAAAGGTCAAACCAGCAGGCTATCCTGATGGGCACGGTAATTTAAGCTGCTGCACCCGGGTCTAGTTCTCGGGTCTAGTAAAACAATAAACCTAAGAAAGTTAGTAAAACTGCCTTTATCTTACTACTACGGAGACACGGCGAATGTTGTCGAAAGCAAAGCTGTGGTTAAGCCTTGCGCTCAGTACTCTGCTTTTCTGGAGTGCGGGTCTGCATGCAGCCTGGGATTTGAACATGCCCAGGGGCGTAACCCAAATGAGTCGAGATACTTATGACCTTCATATGACGATTTTCTGGTGGTGTGTAGCCATCGGTGTGGTCGTTTTTGGAGCCATGTTGTGGTCCATAATCAATCACAGAAAATCAAAGGGCGTCAAACCGGCAACCTTCCATGAAAGTACCAAGGTCGAGATTGTCTGGACCCTGATTCCTTTCCTGATACTGATTGCGATGGCAATTCCTGCAACGCGCGTGCTGACAGCCGCCTATGACGCCTCCGAGTCTGAGCTTGACGTACAGATCATTGGCTATCAGTGGCGTTGGGAATATCGCTACATGCGCGAAAACATGGACGAAGAAGAAGTTTCTTTCTTTAGCGTTCTGGCAACATCGCGCGAAGAGATCAATAACGGTGTCGAAAAGGGCGAAAACTACCTGCTCGAAGTAGACCGCCCGCTGGTCATTCCTACCAATACCAAAGTACGTTTTCTGATGACTTCAGCCGACGTTCTCCACGCGTGGTGGGTGCCTGACTTTGCAATCAAAAAGGACACCATTCCTGGTTTCATCAATGAGACCTGGGTGATCGTGGAAGAGCCGGGTATTTATCGTGGCCAGTGCGCAGAACTCTGCGGCATGGAGCACGGCTTTATGCCAATTGAAGTGCATGCACTTGCGCCAGCTGATTTCCAGGCTTGGTATGAGGAGCAGCAGGCAGGAGTCCGGCAGATTCGTGAGCTGGCAGCTGCCGAGATGACAATGGCAGATGCCATGGCACAAGGTGAGCAGATCTACAACCGCAACTGCGTGGCCTGCCACCAGCCTGGCGGTGTTGGCATGCCACCAGTGTTCCCCGCTCTGGTTGGCAGCGCAAAAGCGATCGGCGATGCCGCCGTCACTATGGATACACTGGTAAACGGTGTTCCCGGTACCGCTATGGCCGCATATGGCCGTCAACTGAATCCGATTGAGCTGGCAGCGATCATTACTTACGTACGAAATGGCTTCGGCAATAGTGCGGGTGATGTGGTTCAACCGGCTGATGTCAACGCCTACATACAAGAAGGACAGTAATAACCATGAGCGCAGCACACGATCATCATCACGGCCCAGCTAAAGGCTTATCGCGATGGTTGTATACGACCAACCATAAAGATATCGGCTCACTTTACCTGTGGTTCAGCTTTGCAATGTTCCTGCTCGGCGGCACCTTCGCCTTGGTCATTCGCGCTGAACTGTTTCAGCCAGGACTACAGTTTGTAGAGCCTAACTTTTTCAACCAGATGACGACCATGCATGGTCTCGTCATGGTCTTCGGTGCAGTTATGCCTGCCTTTGTGGGTTTAGCTAACTGGATGATACCTCTCATGATTGGTGCGCCTGACATGGCACTGCCAAGAATGAACAATTGGAGTTTCTGGATTCTGCCGTTTGCGTTCGCAATGATGGTATCCACTATGTTTATGGAAGGCGGCGGCCCCAACTTTGGTTGGACGTTCTATGCGCCTCTCTCAACGACCTATGCTCCGCCGTCAACGACGTTTTTTATATTTGCAGTACACATCATGGGCGCCTCATCCATCATGGGTTCAATAAATGTAATTGCAACGATTCTGAACATGCGTGCACCAGGCATGACGTTGATGAAGATGCCATTGTTCGTGTGGACTTGGCTGATCACAGCTTACTTGCTGATCGCTGTAATGCCGGTTCTGGCTGGCGTGGTCACCATGATGCTGTTTGATATTCACTTCGGCACCAGCTTCTTTAATGCAGCAGGTGGTGGAGATCCAGTTCTGTTCCAGCATTTGTTCTGGTTCTTTGGACATCCTGAAGTTTACATCATGATTCTGCCAGCGTTTGGCGTTGTTTCTGCGATCATCCCGACATTTGCACGCAAGCGGCTGTTTGGTTATGACTCAATGGTTTACGCAACGGCATCAATCGCGTTCCTGTCATTCATCGTGTGGGCTCACCACATGTTTACGGTTGGTATGCCTTTGGCAGGACAACTGTTCTTCATGTATGCAACCATGCT
>JAUSPW010000296.1 GCA_030652635.1 Pseudohongiella sp.
AAGCGCTGGCCAAGAAAACTCAAAGAGTCCATCCAAGGTAGTGGCAGCGCCCCGGTTACCACTGACGCCAACATGGTCAGCAACAAAATCAGCGCGAGTATTACGATGGATGAGGGAAGCGGAAGTCTCAGCACGTTGCGCCTCTCATCATCATGGCTGCATTGCGCGGTAAACGCGCAGCGCCTCGTCCAGCGCAGCCAGACTCAGGCCAGAAACCAAGGCTGTTGGATCAACCATCAGCAAACGCTGGTTCTGGTGAGCCTTGCTGAATCGCAGCAGCGGCATATCGCCCAGCAACCCAGCCGCATCGCGGCCTTCTGTGTCTGCAAACAACAGGATGTCTGGTTGCATGGTCAGCAGCGCTTCGGGAGACAAGCTGCGATAGCCATCGTAGTCAGCCAGATTGTTGGCTGCGATCAACTGAACAAATGCATGTCCTGCGGTATCGATGCCCGCCATACGTAGCATGCCGCCTTGTGCGCGTAATACAAACGCTGCCGTCAATGCCGATGCATCCGCCGGTGCTGGTAATTCCGCCAGTTTCTCGTCGAACTGCGCTAACAAAGATTGGCCCTTGTTGCTGTGCACGGCATCGGTCAGTTGAACAATGTTGGCGCGCAATTCTGCGGTAGACAGTGGTGGTGTCAGTTGAATGGCTGCGATGTTGCTGCGCTGTAAGGCTTCCAGTACATGCGGTGGTCCCATTTGAGTAGAACCTATGACCAGATCGGGTGCCAGAGCGATGATGCCCTCGGCCGCCAGCGCACGGTGATAGCCCAGCCTCGGCACATCAGACCCGGCTAAGTGACGGCTGCTGTCATCCAGGCCGATCACGGTCTGGCCTGCGCCCAGCGCAATCAAGATTTCCGTCGCGCCCGCATCCGTACTGATGATGCGTTCAGGCGCATCGGCAGCGACAGAGGTCGCAGTGATAGTCAACAACAAGACCATCAGCAGCGGTTGTAGGCAGGCGGGTCGGTGGCTCTTCATAAGATCCTCGGTAATGTTTTTGGCTGACTAATTTCTAAATGCAAATATAAACGAGAACCATTCGTATTTACAACTAAAGATTCTGCTGCTACTTTGTGCATCAGTTTTTAAGCGATCAGGAGAAAAACATGGCCGAGTTTGTTCTACCCCAAGAACAGGTGTTGCCCTTGCTGCAAGCCCTGCCCGGTTGGGGCGATATGACAACCATCGTGTTCAGCACGGGTTGTGTGTTTGAGTTCAAGGGGCCGTTTCCCGCCGGGGAGTTGGGGGATGATTATTACAATCTGGATGGACCGGTGCCGGGGCTGCATGGACATTTGCGTCTTGCTGCCATGCGGCAGGTCCGTCTGCAGGATCGCCCACACCGCGGCCGCGACAGTTACGCCTTTGTATTCGAAAACAGCGATGGCCAAACGGTGTTCAAAGTATTTCTGGGTCGCGACCCACACGGTCAAATCTTTGCCGCACAACTGGCAGCCTTTAATCAAATTCGTGACGCACTCGGCGTCATCTCTGCATGAGGAATCCAACAGCATGAAAAACAAATCCATGGAAGTGCGGCTCAACGATGAGGTGCTCGATCTGATAAGGGGGCGCAAAAGTCTGCAGCTTGCAACCCTCTCGCCGGAGGGTCATCCCTATGCGTCGTATGCACCCTTCGCGATTGGCGAAGAATGCCTGTATGTGCTGCTCAGCGACATCGCCTTGCATGCCGTGAACCTGCGTCACCATCCGCAAGCGTCCGTGTTGATCATCGAAGATGAAGACAGCGCTACCGAGTTGTTTGCCCGCAAACGCGTCAACTACAGTGTCAAGGCCGAGTTGCTCGAGTATCAGAGTGAGCCATGGCTACAGGGCATGCAAAGTCTGGCGGGGCGACATGGCGAGCGTTCTCGCAATTTGGGCGAACACAGCGACTTTAAAATGTTCCGTCTAAAGCCCGAGCGCGGCCGTTATGTCAAAGGCTTCGGTCGCGCGTACGATCTGGAGGGCGAAACGCTGGCAGGTGAATCTGTGGTGCATCTGCGCGACGGACACCAGCAACGGGCAGTCGTTTAAATCCTGGTGTCACCACACTTTGCTATTGCCTGAAGCACTATGTGTAATGGACAATCGATAGCTGAAAATCGCGCCTAATGACGCCGTATCAGCAACTGCCACATCGATTTGGACCCATAATGACAAATAAGGGCATTGATGATCAGCCGCCGGTAAAACAACACAACGTATTGCTGTGTGCGCTTCTGCTATGCGGCTGGGGATTGCATCTTCCAGTCATTGCCCAAAACTCATCGCTGGAACAAGCCATCACCGACGCGCGGCAGTTACTTGAACAGCAGCGCGCAGATGAGGCTTTTGCCTTGCTGATTCAGCTGGAACTGGAGGGATCTGGTGATCTGGGTTTTGATTATTGGTTAGGTGTGGTGGCTGTGCGTGCCGGGGAATTGGACCAGGCGATCACGGCGCTGGAACGTGCGATTATGGTGCAACCTGCGCACGCGGGTGCCCGGCTGGAGCTTGCAGGTACGTTCATTCTGCAGAATCGGACAACAGAAGCATCCGCGCAACTGGACATTGTTGAGCAGATGAATCCACCTGAGGCGGCCAGACTAGCGATTGAACGCTATCGTCAGACGATTGCGCAATTGGAGCAGAGCACAGATCAGTTCAACAAACTCAGCATGATTGGTGTTGATCTGGGCTACGACAGCAACTATCTGAGTTATCCGGACAGTTTCGATTTGTTTGCGAACACTCCTTTGCAAGGTATCGCGTTGCTGGCCAGCGACAGCACTCAATTTTCCCAGTTGAGAGGTCTGCATTTTCGTGAATTTGCAGGCTGGGGGCCATTTGAACGCAACGAGTGGCTGACAAGCATTCAAACCCGTCAAAATGAAAACCGCAATGCGCGCGCGTTTGACACTACGTCCGCACAAACCACGCTCACCGCCGTCGGGACATTCTTTAATGATCTTGAGTTGCGCGTCGCAGCAGGTATCAATCAGCTTTGGCTTGATGGTGACAATTACCGCACCGGACTCAGTTCAAGTGTTCAGCTGCGCCAAGTATTCGACAATCAATCCGAATGGTCCGGCACTCTCCGGATGGGCAAAAATCGCTTCACGGACTCGCGCAATAACAATGACGCATTGTCTGGCGAACTTGTTTATCAAAAAAATATCACTGCCGATAACCGACTACGTGTGGCTGCGTTTGTGGAATCTGAAGACACTTCGGGGCAGTTGACCCGGCAAGGTGGTGACGGTATCCGTCAACGACTCGATGCACAAATTACCTTCGGCCAACCGCAGGCTCGCAATCGATTTGTGCTGGGTGTGAACTATCAGCACCTGAGATATGAGTCCCCGGGTTTTGCCGTGTTAAACCGGGGCGTTGCGGAAAAGCGACGTGATTACAGCACAACCGGGCATGTGGAATGGGTGTTTCAGGCAACTGAACGTTGGCGTTTTTCCAGTCGTATACAACACAGGGAGCAATCATCCAGTCTGGCGTTTTTTGACATGGACCAGGCACTTGCTCAAATCAGCATTAATTACATGTTCTGACTGCGAGGATAGTTCGGACGATGCGATATAAACTGCGACTGGCGATTGCTGCTCTAAGCTTGCCAGCGTTCTCAACATTGGCGATGGCGCAGAACAGCAGCCAGGCAGACAGCGCTGTTGTGCTGTTTGTACACGGCCGTGTTGAGATCACTCGCAACGCAGATATTATCCCCGCGCGCCGTGGTGACAGCGTGACGGGTGAAGACCGCATCACCACCTATGCAGCGTCCAGTGCTCAACTTCGTTTCACAGATGGAAGCCTGCTCGCTTTGCGGCCTGAAACAGAGCTGGTGATCGCGCAATACCGCTATTCTGCGGGCAGTGATGATAACGCTCAGGAAACCGATCTGATACGAGGCGGATTGCGCGCGGTGTCGGGTGCGCTTGGGCGTGCAACGCCAGAAAAAGTCAATTTCAGCACGCCGGTTGCAACCATGGGGATTCGGGGAACCGGACTGCAGATCCTGCATCTCAACCCTGGCCAACAGCTTCCTGCTGCCAGTGTCGGTACTTACCTTCTCGTAGAGAGTGGGCAGGTCGCCATGATCACCGCGGCGGGCGAACAATTGGTTGGCCCCGGAGAGTTCTTTTTTGTCAGCACACCGCTGGATTTTCCGCGCGCGCTGACGCTTGCTGAGCTCAGTGTCATGGCACCGCCGGCAGGCGACGGCACAACGGCGCCAGCACAACAGAATCAAAGTGATACTGACACTGATACATTGGCGCCTGCGTTACCAGTGCCTGCCCCCGATGTAAGTTCTCCGCCGGATTTATCTGACCTGCTGTTGCAGGTCTCCTTTGTTCTTTCCGGGAATGTTGACCAGCAGGTGCAACAGGATCAGGCGAGTAATGTAGTTGCCACCATCGTGGACGATGTTCTGGCTCAGCAGCCTGTACCTGATCCTGATCCCCCCGCGCCACCGCCGGAAGAACCACCGCCACCACCGGAGGAGCCACCGCCGCCGCCGGAAGAGCCACCGCCCCCGCCGGAAGAGCCACCGCCGCCGCCGGAAGAACAACCGCCACCACCGGAGGAGCCACCGCCACCACCGGAGGAGCCACCGCCGCCGCCGGAGGAACCACCGCCGCCGCCGGAGGAGCCACCGCCACCGCCGGAGGAGCCACCGCCGCCGCCGGAAGAGCCACCGCCACCGCCGGAGGAGCCACCGCCGCCGCCGGA
>JAUSPW010000416.1 GCA_030652635.1 Pseudohongiella sp.
ATCAGAGCCCTGATTGTCGAAGACAACCGCGAAATTTGCGCGAACATTGCCATGGATCTTGAAAAGCATGGCTACCTGCTGGATTTTGCCTACAACGGTAAAATCGCGATGCATCTGGCGTTGACCCATGTGTTCGACGTGATTGTGCTGGACCTGATGCTGCCGGGCATGGATGGCCTGAGTTTCTGCAAAAAGCTGCGGGCGGATGCCGACATAAACACGCCCGTGCTGATGCTGACGGCAAGAGACACGCTCGACGACAAACTCAAGGGTTTCGAAGCGGGCGCCGATGACTATCTGGTCAAGCCATTTGCATTGCAAGAGCTACATGCACGACTTCAGGCGCTGTACAAACGCAGTCGCCAAAAAACCGACAAACTGTTACAGGTGGGTGACCTGACGCTGGACAGGTCGACGCGGCAAGTACATCGCGCAGGGCAGCGCGTCGATCTCCACCCTGCGGGCATGAAGCTGCTGCAACGACTGATGGAAAAGGCACCGTCTGTTGTAGATCGCGATGATCTCGAAGCCTTGTTGTGGGCCGACGAGCGCCCCGATGGTGACGCGCTACGCTCGCATTTGTACAAACTTCGGCAGGCGATCGACAGACCTTTTCCACGCCCGCTGATTCATACCGTGCACCGCATCGGCTACCGCGTAGCGGAGGATAACTAGTAATGTACCGGCACAGTTTGCGCAAACGTGTCGCCATTGCCTTTGCAGTGTGTGTGGCTGTACTCAGCGTAGTCTGGGGATTCGCGTTTTTCGCCGCCATCAGGTTGAGCGAAGACCGTGCGTTGGTGAATCAACTGGAACATGCCGCTGAAAACTATCCCGATGTGGCGTCAAACCTACGCGGATACGATGATGTCGACAGCTTGCCGGCATCGCTCAGGGAATGGGCGCAGTCAAATCCTGATGAGGGCTTGTACGAATTTATTGCCGACGAGTTACATGTTGCCGTCATCGCTGCCGACAATGCACAGCAACGCGCCTTTGTGGTTTACGACGTGGCCGGCATTGAGGCAGCGTCGTCAGAGGATTGGTGGTGGCTGCTCGCTATCACCGGTGTTGTGGGTTCGCTTGGTGCACTAGGTTTCATGCTCGGCGTTATTGTGATGCGCAGAGCGGTTGCCCCAGTGGTGCAGCTCGCCAGCGTGGTGGCGGATATAGACCTGGAACATCTGTCTGCCGGCGATCATAAACGCATAGAGTCAAACCGATTTGGCGATGACGAGGTGGGCGTGCTCGCCGGCACCATCGAGAAAACGCTAGAGCGTATCAGCGCATTTATTGCGAGGGAGCGATACTTTACCGGCTCCGCCAGCCATGAGCTGCGCACGC
>JAUSPW010000424.1 GCA_030652635.1 Pseudohongiella sp.
ATGCCGTCAGCGGTAGGTTACCAGCCAACGTTGGCGGAAGAGATGGGTGTACTGCAAGAGCGTATTACCTCCACCAAGACTGGTTCTATCACATCGATCCAGGCGGTATACGTACCGGCGGACGACTTGACCGACCCATCACCTGCTACCACGTTTGCTCACTTGGACGCGACCGTTGTACTGTCACGTTCCATCGCTGAACTCGGTATTTACCCTGCAATCGATCCGCTGGACTCTACTTCTCGTCAGCTCGATCCGCTGGTTATTGGTCAGGATCACTACGACGTTGCGCGTGGTGTACAGTCCGTACTGCAGCGTTACAAAGAGTTGAAAGACATCATCGCGATTCTGGGTATGGACGAGTTGTCAGAAGAAGACAAACAGATCGTTGCCCGTGCGCGTAAGATTCAGCGCTTCCTGTCGCAACCATTCTTTGTGGCAGAAGTATTTACCAACACGCCAGGCAAGTATGTTTCACTGAAAGACACGATTGCTGGTTTTAAAGGTATTCTGGCGGGCGATTACGATCATATCCCCGAGCAGGCCTTTAACATGGTTGGCACCATTGAAGAAGCTGTCGAAAAAGCGGCAAAACTCAAGTAAACCGCCTGACCAACGTGTAAACAGAGAGTATTAATATGGCGATGACAATGCAGTGTGACATCGTAAGTGCCGAGAAGCAGATTTTCTCAGGTATGGTCGAAATGGTTGTTGCAACCGGCACACTTGGTGACCTGGGTGTTGTTTACGGACACGCACCGTTGTTAACCCAACTTATACCTGGCCCGGTGCGTTGTGTCCTGAGTGGCGGCACAGAAGAGATTTACTATGTTTCAGGTGGTTATCTTGAAGTGCAAAGCAGTACAGTCACCGTTTTAGCGGATACTGCACAGCGTGCTTCGGATCTTGATGAAGCAGCTGCTCAGCAAGCGATAGAAGATGTACAGAAAGCGATTGCGAACAAAGATGCTGAATTCGAGTACTCTCGAGCGGCGGTTCAATTGGCGGAAGCTGTTGCTCAATTACGTGCTCTCAAGCAACTGCGAAAGTAAAAATTTTTCAGTGAAAAGCGCGTTAAAAAAGGGTAGCCTGATAGCTGCCCTTTTTTTATGGACTAATTTTCGGGTGTATCTATGCAAACAGATGTAGTGGTGTTGGCAGCGGGGAAGGGAACCCGCATGTATTCCGACATTCCCAAAGTACTGCATTCCCTAGCCGGGAAACCCATGCTTACGCATGTGCTGGATACCGTTGCCTCGCTTGATCCACAAAATATACATTTGGTTACCGGCTTTCAGTCTGATTTAATCAAACAACACTATGCTGATAGCCGCTATGCACAAGCGGTGCATTGGGTAGAGCAAACAGAACAGCTTGGTACTGGCCATGCCGTCATGCAGGCTGCTCCATCCATAAATGACGATGTAATGGTTTTGGTGCTTTATGGGGACGTCCCGTTTATCAAGCCGGAAAGCCTAATAAGCCTGGTCACAAGGGCATCTGAGTCCGGTATCGCGGTTCTGACATTGAATACTCCGAAACCTTACGGCCTTGGTCGTATCATTCGAGACGCGAACCAGCAGATAATCGCGATTGTTGAAGAAAAAGACGCCAGTGACGAGCAGCGTGAAATCAGCGAAATTAATACGGGTATCATGGCTTTTAAGGCCACCATGCTGAAACAATGGCTGGGTCAGCTGACTACCGATAACGCCCAAAAAGAATATTACCTAACGGATGCGGTAGCGATTGCTCATGCCAGTGGCGTCGTAGTGGGCCATGTACAAACCAGTGACGCCGATGAGGTTCAAGGAATCAACGACCGATTGCAACTCACAGAGCTTGAGCGCAGTTACCAGCTGAGAAAAGCGCGAGAGTTGGCAAAAAGCGGCGTTACCATCGCAGACACCACTCGTCTGGATATCCGCGGGGAATTACACATTGGTCGCGATACGTGCATCGACGTGAACGTTATTTTTGAAGGTAAAAATCGCCTTGGTAATCGAGTCACCATTGGTCCAAACGTAGTGATTGCAAATTGCGAGATAGGTGACGACTGCCATATTTTAGCGAATAGCCATCTGGAAAATGTTGTTGTTCAAGCCGATTGCAGCGTTGGACCATTTGCGCGGTTGCGACCCGGAACGGTATTGAAAGCAGGCGCAAAAATAGGCAATTTTGTCGAGATCAAAAAATCAACAATTGGTTTGGGTAGCAAGGTCAGTCATTTAAGCTATGTAGGGGATGCCGAACTCGGCGCCTTGGTCAATGTTGGTGCCGGCACTATTACTTGCAACTATGATGGCGTAAACAAGTTTAAAACCACCATCAAGGATGGCGTCTTTGTTGGATCAAATACCGCACTGGTTGCACCTGTTACCGTGGGAACAAACGCAACTATTGGTGCTGGCTCAGTCATTACATCCGATGTGCCAGATCAAGATCTGGCAGTCGCCCGTGGTAAACAAAAAAATATCAGTGGCTGGAAACGACCTGCCAAGATAAAGACGGAATAAAGGACAAGTAATCATGTGTGGAATAGTAGGGGCAGTCGCACAACGTGATGTCATCGGTATTCTTCTGGAAGGCCTGAAGCGACTCGAGTATCGAGGGTATGATTCAGCCGGTCTTGCGGTTATCAACGAAAAAACAGCTCAAATCGATACTGTGCGAGCAGTCGGAAAGGTAAAAGAGTTGGTAGACAAAATCGCAGCTCAGCCAGTGCGCGGTAAAACAGGTATCGCACATACCCGTTGGGCAACACATGGTGTCCCCAGCGAACGTAACGCGCACCCGCATGTCTCTCTGAATGAATTCGCACTTGTGCATAATGGCATCATCGAAAACCATGAACAATTACGCAGAGATTTGATTGCCGATGGTTATGTGTTTCTATCCGACACGGATACCGAAGTTGTTGT
>JAUSPW010000438.1 GCA_030652635.1 Pseudohongiella sp.
AGAAAACTGCGCCATCATGGCCGCCGAGCAGCTGAAGGATTTCCTCGAGAATGGTAACATCCGCAACTCCGTGAACTTCCCCGCCCTGTCACTGGATCGTGTACAAGGGGCCGCCAGCGGAACACGGCTTGCGATCAGCAATAAAAACGTGCCGGGCATGTTGGGTAAAATTCTGTCCATTCTTGCCGAACAGGATATTAACGTAGTCGATATGATCAACAAGAGCCGCGACGACATCGCTTACAACCTGATTGATCTGGCCAGCACACCGTCACCTGCCGCTGTGCAGGCCATTGCGTCCACCGACGACGTTATCAAGGTGACCTTGCTGTAGGGATACGCGCAACCATTTGATATAGCTATAAAAGCCATAAATTTGATTTTAAATACAACTGCTAGCAAGGACTTGACGATGAACCGCATATTTAACTTTGGGGCCGGCCCGGCCATGTTGCCACTGCCTGTGCTTGAAAAAGCCAAAGAAGAGTTTCTGGACTGGAAAGGGCTTGGCATGTCCGTGATCGAAGTCAGCCATCGCAGCGCCGAGTTTGAGGCATTGCTGACCGAGACCGACCAGTTGATGCGCGAACTGGCCGGACTGCCGGATAACTTTGACATTCTGTATGTACACGGCAGTGCACAAATGCAGTTTGCCGCCATTCCGCTCAACCTGATGCCATTAAAGCCCGCACACAAAGCCGCCTTTATCGAAAGCGGCCACTGGACGGTGCTGGCTCGCAAGGAAGCAGCGCGTTATGGCAACGCTGTGACCGTGGCCAGCAGCGAAAGCAGCAACTTCAATCACATTCCTGACTACGATGTGTCCACGCTGGATACAGATACGTCCTACGTTCATATCACCAGCAACAACACGTTGTTTGGTACACGCTGGAACGAGTTCCCCGACACCGGCGATATCCCGTTGGTAGCGGACATGACCTCAGAACTGATGTCTCGTGTCATCGACTACAACAAATTTGGTCTGGTGTTTGCCGGTCTGCAGAAAAATCTCGGCCCATCAGGCATGGCAGCGGTGTTAATTCGCAAGGATCTGATCGGTCACGCCATGCCCCAGACACCGAACCTGCTGAATTACGACACCTACGCCAAGAACCATTCCATGCCCAACACCATCAACACCTTTGCGGTGTATATGATGAATCTGGTACTGCATTGGCTGAAGGATCAAGGCGGCGTGCCAGCGATGGAAAAAATCAACGCACATAAAGCCAAAATCATTTATGACGCCATCGACAGCACCGACTTTTACCGGGGCGCGGCGCAAAAAGGCCACCGCTCACAAATGAACATCACCTTTACGCTGGCCAACAGTGAACTGGACAAGAAGTTCCTTGATGAAGCACAGGGGCATGGATTGTACGCACTCAAAGGTCACCGTGTGGTGGGTGGTATGCGCGCATCGGTCTATAACGCCATGCCGGTTGCAGGTTGCCAGACGCTGGCGGACTTCATGGCGGATTTTGCCCGTCGTAACGGTTAATCCTGAACATCGGGGAGGCAGCGGCTCACTGCGCTGCCTCCGCAGCCCCATACCTAATGCGGTTGACGTACCAGACGGCTTTTCCCTCGGGCGTTCTGACTATCACCTCGTCACCTTCCTCTTTCTGCAGCAGCGCCATGGCCATCGGGCTGTCGACTGAGATGACATCTTTGCGATCAAATATCTCGTCGTAACCAACTATCTGGAAACGGCGGATCTCGCCTTGTTCGCTTTCTACTTCAACATGCGCGCCAAAAAAGATTTTGCCAGTGTTGTCGGGCAACGCTTCTACTACCTGTAGTTCTTCCACACGCTTACTCAGATAACGCACACGACGGTCGATTTCACGCAGACGCTTTTTATTGTACTGATAGTCGGCATTTTCACTGCGGTCGCCGAGACTGGCAGCCCAAGAAACCTTTTTGGTGACGTCGGGTCGCTCTACGCGCCAGAGTTGATTCAATTCGTCTTTCAAGCGCAGCATGCCGGCTTTGGTGATTAGGTTTTTTCTCATCGATTTACCTCGCAAACACAGTATCCCACAGAACTTCTCCCCTTGCGCCAATCCGGTATACCATGCCGGCATGAAACGCATCAGCATCCTCGTCTGCCCACAAGCTCTGGCTTCCAGCGTCGCCATCCCTCTGGAGATGATCAGCGCGGCTGACACCATTCACCGAATAAAAAACCATCAGCGCCAGCCTAGTTTGGAGTTAAAAACCGTGGCACGCGATGCAAGCACCCTGCTGGCCATGAGTGGCGGACTGTTGCTAAAACCCACTGCCAATCTGACTGACAACACACAAAACACCATGGTGTTTATTCCCGCCCTGTGGGGAAATCCGCGTGCTGCTGTGCGTCAGTTACCAGAGGCAGCCGCCTGGTTACGCCAGCAATATGCTGGCGGCGCTTCCATTTGCAGCGTGGGCACCGGCAGTTACTTCCTGGCCGAAGCTGGTTTGCTGGATCAACGCCCGGCGACCACACACTGGCGCTATTTTGATGACTTTGAGGCGCACTACCCGGCCATCAAGCTGGAACGCAAAAAATTTATCACGCACAAAGACAGACTCTATTGCACAGGCAGCGTCAACGCCGTACGAGATGTCATGCTGCACTTTGTAGAACAGCTTTTCAGCAGCGCCGTGGCAGATGAAGTGGCTCGCCATTTTACGCATGAACTCAAACGTTCGTATGAATCGCTTTTGTTGGCGGCCGACCCACAAGACAGCCATCATGACGAACTGATCATTAAAATCCAGGAATGGCTGCAGAAAAACTACCAGCGTGAAATAAACATGCAGGCACTCTCGGTTCACTTTGGTTTAAATGTCAGATCTTTCAACCGGCGCTTCAGGCAAGCTGCCAATCAAACACCGGTGGAATATCTTCAGGAGATACGCATCAACCAGGCGCGTGATTTGTTAAAACACAGCAACCTGAGTATTGCAGAAATTGCGTTTGCGGTTGGGTATCACGACGTCAGTTACTTTACCGGACTGTTTCAGCGCCTGCATAGTGTGACACCCAACGCTTATAGACGACTGGTACGCACCAAAATGTTTAACGTGGCCAATCAGCCGAATTAAACGTCAGCACATTCAGGGCGTCTGGTATTTGGCTTTCCACTCGGTATAGGGCATACCGTATACACGTTCCCTGGCATCTTCGTAGCCAATTTCCAGACCACGTTCTTCAGCTGCTGCGGTATACCACTTGGCCAGACAATTGCGGCAGAAACCGGCAAGATTCATCAGGTCGATGTTCTGCACCTGTTTGTTATCATCTAGGTGTTTTAATAACTGGCGGAAGGCGGCAGCTTCCAGTTCAAGTTGCTGATAGTCGGTGAGTTGCTCGGTGGCAAACATGGTCGTGTTGACTCCCTGCGATTTGGTAATGTACTGAAAGAGGTTGATCTGATTGCAAGGGGAGCCCATCGGTGGACGGGCTCCTTGTGTGCGGTCTGTCTAGAGGGTAATCAAGACTTAACCGACTGCGCTGGTATATTCCGGTAACTCGTCGTCGACCACATCATCGAGGCCGTCGTCCACGGCATCCGGATTTTTGTGTATGGCTTCTTTACGGTGCTTTTTGTCGACAGACTTCAATTGTCGCTCCGCTGCATTAAATGCATCGCGGATGGCAACGTACAAATCTTCGTGAGCATGATTGTCATGCTGCTCCTGGGTGACAACAACAGGTTTACCACCTGTGTGTATCTCGATAGCGACTGAAAAGACTTTGCCTTTGTGCTGATTATTGTGAGGTGAATCCAGAACCACCCGACCGCCGATAATGTCATTGCTGAAACGACGTAACTTCTCTATGCGTTTTTGCACGCTGTCGTTCAAGGCGTCGGATTGATCGATATTATGAAACACTACTTGAAATTCATTGGACATAATCAATTGTCTCCTGTTTAACGCTGATCATTTATCAAAGTGTTTACTCTATCTACTTCGGCTACCCTCCTGCTCCATGTGGAGCCCGTAATTAAAACGTCTCTAGAAACTATCGGCCAATCGGGCTACTGCAAGAGCATAATTATTTGCACAGTTATATCGCAAAATGGCGCGGAAATTCGGGTAAGTCAGGAAGGCCTGACCATCAGCACCATCTGGGAACACAATGGATGCCGGTATATCGGCTGGCGGCAAATCATCACCACCTACTTGTCTGACACCGTACATCTGCCATTCGTTCACTGGCAACTGCACGGTGTGTCGGCGCAGCACACTGCAGGAATGCACTGCATCGACTTGCTGCCATTGCTCGGCGCGTGCGTGGTAATCGGCTGGGATCGCGACTTCGCGGCCCCAACGCTCGCCTTCGCGCCAGCCAGCCGCAGCCAGATAATTGGCTATCGATGCAAACACATCAGCCTCGGTTGTCCAGATATCGCGACGGCCATCACCGTTAAAGTCCACCGCAAAATCGCGGAAACTGCTGGGCATGAACTGGCTTTGACCCATGGCACCGGCCCAGGACCCTTTCATGTCCGGATGCGTGATGTGGCCATCCTGTAGGATGTGTAATGCCGCCAGCAATTCGCCTCTGAAATAGTCGGCCCGACGCGGATCATAGGCCAGCGTCACCAATGCCCTGATCACATCGGTGCCACCTGTGAAACTGCCGTAGTTGGTTTCAATTCCCCAGATCGCCACAATCACACGGGGCGAGACACCATAACGTTCGCCCACTTCAGCCAGTAATTCAGCGTGCTGCGCCAATCGGGTACGGCCCGTGTTGATGCGCCATGCAGTCACACGTTTTTCCAGATACATGGCAAGCGTTTCAACAAACTCAGCCTGATTACGGTCATTACTGATGACTTGCGGGATAGGGGTCACAGGCACTAGCGCCTGCTCAATAATGGATTCAGATATACCGGAGGCGCGGGCTTCTTCAATCAAAGCCTGCAACCAAGACTGAAAATTGGCATCAGAGCCGGTATTGGCCATACTCGGCGAGGCCAGTAATGTGCTCACAAACAGCGATGCCAAGAATAATCGGAAGGTAGCGAAGCGACCCAGTCTTGAACGGGTAAACCTGATAAGGAATGGCTGCAACCCTGCCCACCAGCGTCTTACCAAACTCGCGGATAAAGACTGATTGCCCGTTACCTTACTCCAACTCATGCGTCACGTTCTCCGTGTGTCTTGCGTCTAGCTACGATTCAAGCCTACTCCATTGTTTTGAGTTTGTCTAAGGGGCATCCGGCAGATAATTTAAATTATTGATCCAGTTGGAAACACCAGTGCCAGGGCTCATAACTGATGGCATGGCGATGTTCCCGAGGGTAGGACATAACAAATCCAAAACGGCCGGCGTTTTCACTTAACCATTTGAATGCATTGGTATTTTCAAAAGATTCTTGCAGAGGCTCATCCTCGGGACAGGCGATATCAACTGCCCGGCCAGTGTGGTGCTCACTGAAGCCCGGCGCTGCATTAAATTGCATGATGTCGTCCAGGGTACGGCCTGAATCAAGTTTTTTACGAATCAACTGAGCCTGATAGTCGACACTCCGGAACGCCGAAACCAGCAGCAAAGTGATACCCTTATCTGCTGCCATCCGCTGCATGCTCTGCCAGGCCGCCAGTGCCGCAGGTGTCAAGCGCTGATCCCGGTCAAACATGTCCTTGCCCGCATCAACCAGTTCATCGGGCTCTGACTGCAGCGGTAAACCTGAGCGCTGGGCATATCCGGGTGCTATACCCAAAGAAGCATGCAACTGCGCAATGCGCGCGCTGTATGCCAGGTCAAAGCTTGCCATCAGGGCATTCTCTGTCTTTATTACCATATTAAATGACCATTAAGACCTATTTGCTTCACACTGTCTTGGCTATAGTAGCGCCTTTCGCGCAGTTGAGCGTATTCGTTGGAGAGAACACATGACCGCATTACCTGTCATCATTGGCTTTGGGGGCATCAACCCGGCCGGGCGCAGCTCGGCTCACCATGGCTACCGACGATTGGTGATCGATAGGCTGCCTGCCGCCGATGCCATGCAGACCAGAGCCAGTCTGGCTACTCTGATGGGACTGATCAAGTATGAAAACGGCTACTGGTTGAATACAGCCGGCGAAAGCGTTGATCTGCACACTGCCCTGATGCAACTCGATCCGCTCTTAAAAGCTGGCACCTTGATCCGTAAACTGGAAAATAACCTGTTTGATCCTGAGCGATTGCTGTACCACAAACGCGCCACGCTGCAGGCCAGCGATGACCAACCCGTCAGCTTCACCATCAAGCGCCAGCATTTGCCGGATCATATCCCACTGGGCTGGCTGATCAGTGAGGCTGAGCCAGGTCACCTGCATGTCGAGATTCCGACCAGCATGGACATATTGACCGAAAACTGGCGCAAGTCTCCGGTCAATTCTGCCGGCCAGCTGCCTAGCGGCTTTGATCCAAAAGCCTTGTATGCCTCTCGCAATCATCCACGTGGCTTACAGCTGACGGTATTCGGCGCCAGCGATGCCCTGCAATCACTGGGCATTCCCTGGGAAACCGTACTCAACACCGTGCCTGCAGACCAGATCAGTGTGTATGCTGGTAGCAGCATGAGTCAGATGGATTACGACGGCAACGGGGGACTGTTGCAGGCGCGCCTGCTGGGCAAAAAAGTGTCCTCCAAACAACTGGCGCTGGGTTTTGCCGAAATGCCGGCGGATTTTATCAATGCGTATGTGCTCGGGAATCTTGGCACAACAGGCACCAATGCCGCGGCCTGCGCAACGTTCCTGTACAACTTGCGTCAAGGTATCCGCGATATCCGCAGTGGAACACACAGACTGGTGATTGTTGGCACCTCCGAAGCGCCACTGACACCGGAAATCATGGATGGTTATACCACCATGGGCGCACTGGTGGACGACGCTGCACTGCTGGCACTGGATAAAGATAAGCACCTGACAAAACCCGATCATCGTCGCGCCTGTCGGCCTTTTGGTGTCAACGCGGGTTTTACGCTGGGGGAGTCCGCTCAGTTTGTGGTGCTGTGTGATGACAAACTGGCGCTGGAACTGGGTGCCAATATTTATGGCTCAGTCAACGATGTGTTTGTGAATGCCGATGGTTATAAAAAGTCAATTTCCAGCCCGGGCGCCGGCAACTACATCACCATGGCCAAAGCCATGGCTGCCACGGCAGCTGTGATTGGGCATCAAGGCCTGCAAACGCGCTCGTATGTTCAGGCACACGGCACGGGCACACCACAGAATCGCGTGACCGAGTCGCATATTTTCAGCACACTGGCCGGAACATTCGGGATAGAGCGCTGGCCAGTTGCCGCAATCAAGACTTATCTGGGACATTCATTGGCATCTGCGTCAGCCGATCAACTGGTGAATAGTCTGGGCGTCTGGCGCTACGGCATTATTCCAGGCATCAGCGGCACGGAATCAATTGCGGATGATGTCCATCAAAACAATCTGGAATTTCTGTTACAACACCGCGAGGTTGGTGCAACAGGGATGGATGCCGTCATCCTGAATGCCAAAGGGTTTGGTGGTAACAACGCCAGCGCATCCATTCTGGCCCCCCATCTGACAGAAAAAATGCTGAAACGCCGGCACGGTGATGATGCCTTTAAAAACTGGCAACACAAACAGGAACAGGTCAAACAGAATGCGCGCGACTACGACGAACAGGCACAGAGAGGGTTGGCGGGATTGATCTACCGGTTTGATCACAATGTACTGGACGGTGCGACACTGGCGGTCACAACGGACAGCATCAGCATTCCTGGCATGGCACACACGGTTAAGTTACCGGCTGACACACCGTACGCTGACATGCTTAGTGACTGACAGACCGCGCTCAGAGATTGGGAGCACGTTCACCGTCGCGCGGCATATCACGAATGCGATCACCATTACGGTCTGGACCAGGACCTGGGCGCCCTCCTCCCTCCATTGGATCGCCGCGTTCAGACATGAATCTGAAGGCCCGTTGGCGTTGCATGGGTGTCAATTGCGCAAAAACGCTGGTCAGTTGTTCATGTGACAACTGTTGATAACGCAGGTTGGCTTCCCGCAAACGGGCAAAAGCCTCCAGTACCGCTGGCTGATCTACCGGGTCGGCTGCTAACAGTTGATTCACTTCGCGCTGCTTACGGAACATGTCCATACGCAAGGGTCTCAGTACATCATTCTGCGCGCGGATCTGCGGTAATAGTTGCTCTCGCTCCGCAGGCTCCAAGTCGCGCATCACCCAGCGCATATTGACCGGGGCAGCAGAGGTATTGCGCATTTCCAGATAGCGCGCCGTCAAGGTGCCAACAAAAAACAGATTGATGCTGACCGAGACCACAACGATCCATATCAGCACGTTTTTGCGATTCAGGCTCATTACAGGGTCTCCGAATAATCGGCCAGCGAAATCAGATCCAACTCAGTTTCTTCCACTTCCTCACTGTAGATTTCATCGGCGTAAGCATCCGAAAAAATGTCCAGTTGATTGCCCAACACCAGCCCCAGCATCAAGGGCACACAGGCCAGAGCAGCGGGTCGCCAGAATAGCGCCGTAGAATGTTGTTGCAAGGGTAACAACCATCCCAACAACTGTTCTGTCAGACTTTTCTGACGCGCGGGCAAAGGCTGTTGCAACAGTTTTGCACTCAAGTACGAAAAGTCCGGCGCGGGCAGCAGATCAAGTTCCTGATCCAGCCACTGTACGTTTTGCATCAACTGCACGGCGTGTGGGGATTGCGCCAGCAATTGTAATGCCGCCGCCCGTTCATGATCCGGCCAACGCTGAGGACTGGCGCCGTACGCATCCAGCAGTTGCTCAAAACGCTGCAGGGAAATTGTCATGTCTGCTCCCCCGGTCCCGATTGACCGGCTTTTTTGTCATTACTCTGATTTTGCCGCACTTGTTTGTTATGCACGGGTTCCTGCAAGTCTGCCAGCATGGTGCGCAAGGCGCGGCGCGATCTTGCCAGCAGCGACTCCAAGGCATCAACCGAAAGATCCATGATGCTGGCAACTGCCTGATTGCCCAGCCCTTGATAATGCGTCAACACGATGGCGCTGCGCTGACGCTCGGGCATCATCATTAACGCAGCCTGTAAGCGTTGTTGACGTTCATCCCATTCCAGTTGCAGCTCTGCATCTCGCGCTTGATCCGGGATTTCGTCCTCAAACTCTTCGGTTTGAGACGATCGATCTTTACGCATTGAATCAATACAAAGGTTATGCGCGATACGATGCAACCAGGTCGAAATACTTGCTTTGTCTGACCGCCATCGATCGGCATGTGTCCACAGGCGCAGAAATGTCTCCTGCGCAATGTCTTCAGCGCTGTCTTTGTTACCCAGCATCCTGAATGCGTAGAACCCGATTGCCCGGCTGTGTTGCCGAACGGCATCCGCGTATACACGCTGGTCGCCGTCGGCAATTGCTGTCATTACTTGCTCGTCCGTTAACATTTACCGACTGCCAATGACCTCTGTAAGTCCTTTCAGGGTAAACCGCGTGAAGTCATTGCAGGCTAGACCAGCAATACTGATCACTCACCGTGGTCGTGCGCAGGCGCGCCACTCGCCGCCGGTGCAGCAGGTTCGCCTTGACGGCGTTGCATCATTTGCTGGCGCTGTTCAGGCGTCATTTGCTGCATACGTTCACGCATCTGTTCACGTTGCTCGGGGGTCATGTTTTCCATGCGTTGACGCATCTCTCCTTGGCCTTGGCCTTGGCC
>JAUSPW010000441.1 GCA_030652635.1 Pseudohongiella sp.
TGATGACCATAAACGTATTGCCGAACCCGGTAGCCTGCCAGATTTCATCACTGATGCGGTGTGCAGAGGTATCGTTCAGTCCTACTTGGGTAGGGTTAAGTCCGAGCGGGGTCTGAGAGAAAACAGCTTGAGCCATCACCAGTGCCATGCCGGACAGCACGGCGCGGAGTAATGCGCCAGGTTGTAATCTCATGTGCCTGATTGTGTGAATACTTAACATGACTGGCTATTAGACCTTTGACTGGTTTTAATGAACTTGATCATACCTTTCGCCCGCAAGCCCGTACAGCCAGCGGGCATTACCGTGGCATCAGCATGATGCGCTGTTGCACTACAGACTCTATTTTGTCGCGCGAATAAAACGCCGGGAATACCCTATCGTTAGCCCACAACTCAAACAGGTTGCGGTAAAACGGACTGTCCGGGTCATCTACCTGCCCGGGGGTGTTCATGCCAAGCGTCTTGTCCCAGTCACGAGTGTCCACAAAAATACGAAATGACGCGCCAGTTGTCTGATTGTCACCGCCGCCGGTGTTGCCCAGCGTGTAGCCATTGCCACCGCGTGGTGCTGGTCCGACATTCAACCGTTTCTGAGTAGTCTCATCCACCGCACTCGCCAGCGGGTGGCGGATCAGCGCATGATGATATTTTTCCTGTCCGTACTGCCACTGGCTCCAGTCTGATCCCAGTTTATTTTGCAGTGTAACCAAGGCCAGTTGCAGCACGTCCTGCATGAACTGGTCTCTGCCGGCCAGCGGGTCGGTCCCAAAATCCCCATCAGGTGATAACAGTAAATCAATGGCAGTTTTCAGGCCTACACGCAGGTAGGCACGCGCTTCCGAGGGTACTTTCAGTTCATCTATGCTATCCAGAAGCTGTCGCTCAAACGCCACGTAAATGCCCGCCTCTACCGAGTTTTTGTCGAGCACAAAATCCCAGTTCAGCAGCATTTGCCTGGCGCGCTCGACGTCGGGATTTGACGCAGGTCTATCGGCAAACAGCGGCACAATGGTGCGTGCGGGCACTGACAGATAGTCGTGTTGCAGTTTGATCATATCCATCATGTTGAAGCGGCCGCCGGCGCCTAATACTTCGCTGCCGCGCACCCAGCGGAACGGATCTGTCCAGGTATAACCAATAGCTTCCAGAAACGGGAAGTCAGGTTTTGTGTAGTTGCTGTTGGAGGTTTCCACAAAACCACGGACTGGATTGAATTCGTGTGGCAGATCTTTGATTGGCAGGTAACCGTCCCACTCATAGCGACCGTCGCCGGGTACGGGCACCATGCCGCTGAAGTTGCGGCGGATGGGCGCAATGCCCACAGCCTGCCAGCCGATGTTGCCAGCCCGGTCAGCCCAGATCATGTTTTCGCCCGGGATATGGCTGTAGCTTGAAGCTTCCCGAAACTCCTCCCAGTTCTGCGCCTGATTCATGCGCAGCGACGCCAGGTAGGGTGCCCCACCGACTTCCATCCATGCAGGGCGGACCGCGTAGGCCAGTTGATTGGCGGTATCTTCGAAGGTCACCGGTCCGTGGCGTGTGTACTTCAGCGTGACAGTGACCGGCTCGCTGTCTTTAACTGCAATGGTCTCCTCGATGATCTCCATGTCGCGCCAGCGTCCGTTATAGCGGTACTGATTGGGATTGTCGGGATTGGTCTCGTAAACCAACAGGTCTTCACCGTCCGTTGAAAAAATGGTCAGCCCCCAGGCACCTACACCGTTGTGGCCGATGGAAATGCCGGGAATGGTGGGTTCGCCGCCACCAATGACATTCCAGCCGGGGCCCACCAGATGCGCCCAGTAGCGCAGCGACGGCACCGCTTGTGCGCGGTGCGGATCGTTAACCATCATCGGGTAGCCATCCTGGGTCAGCTCACCACTGACCACCCAGTTGTTGCTGCCGATGTCATCTTTACTGCGCCCGGCAAGTTCCCTGGCTTCCGCATCAAGCACCGCTGCCAGCTGCGAAAATTGATGTTCATTGTTGCGATGCGCCACGGTCGCAATATCTTCAGGCTCAAAGCGCAGCTCTGCCCGGTAAGCGTTGTAAAGGTGCAGGATGTCGTTGTTGAGCAGTGAGTCGCAGTTGATTAGTGTATCCAGCGTCAGATCTGGTACATGAGGGTGGTAATAAGTCAGCTCTTTGACAATGTCTTCACCGGCGACGCACACCGCCCTGCCCGTGGCCAGTTCCGCCGTGATATTGCCCAGCAGTCCACCATGTCGTGAGATTACCACCTCGGGTGTCCAGGGCTTCGGCTCAATGCCCAACAATCTGAACGGCAGCGACAATTGGGCAGGATCTGCCAGCACTTCATCGATGCGCGCATTTACGCCAGCCACAAAGGCGGTGATGATGTCAGCGCCACGTGGGTGGTAGTGATTCATCTCTCGGGTGATGTTGCCGCGAAACTTGAATAGTCTGGTGCCATGATCCCGATCAATGGCGCGCGCGCCCATGATCTCAGCGGTGGTGCCGGTTGCCTGAGCACGCCACAGTTCAAATTGGAAAAGTCTATCCTTGGCAGCGTTGTAACCTTGTGCAAAAAACAAGTCGTGTTCAGTCTGCGCGTAAATGTGTGAAATGCCCCAGCGGTCCTTCAGAATCTCCACCGGTTGTTGAAGGCCGCTGATGTTGACCGTCTCTGTGTCCTGCGCCAACGTGCTTGAGGTGTGCAACGCAACTATGCCTGTCAATGCGAGCACTGCCATTGCGATGGGTGTCAGACGGGTTTTCACAGACATGGTGCAACCTCCAGCTTATTGAATTAACGTCAAAATCGAAACAAATGGATTTTGCCGGGCGTGATTGATGCTACGCCTTCTGGTGATGGGTGACAATGTGGGTGGGGAGAGAGATTAATCACAAAAGCCTTGTTGGCTTTTGCGCCCCTGCGGGCTTCGCGCTGACGCGCTCGTTTTAACTTGCTGCGCAAGTTATCGAACTCTAACGTTCAAATCTCTCTCCCGCCGCTGGGCTGCGGTGGTTATTTACGGGTGAGAGATTGGCATTGCAGGTAGTAGATTCTTAAAGTGGCGGAGGGAGAGAGATTCGAACTCTCGGAGGGCTTTCACCCTCGCCGGTTTTCAAGACCGGTGCAATCAACCGCTCTGCCATCCCTCCGCAGCGCGCGAAGCCGGCATGTTACTACAATTTATTTATCAGTCAACTGACTTTTTTGCCGGAGAGCTGTTTGCGATGCCATTTGCTGGAAACCGAAAATCGTTGATTTTGGTACTTTCATCCGTATGATGAGGCCGTGAAAGAGAAAAGCCACTTTGCCGATCTTTTACACTGAGATTCCAACGGTTTGATCCGTTATCTCGAGCACTGTGAATCAAGGAATGTTTTTGTTGTTTAACCGGAGGTTTATTGTATGAGTCAGTATCAACTTGAGTCCACCCACACCCGCGAATCGTCGCTGGCGGTGAACAAGGTTCTTAAAAATACCTACTTGCTGTTGGGGCTGACCCTGGCATTCAGTGCCATGACAGCTGCGTTTGCCATGGCGTCCAACGCTGCGCCAGTAAACATCTGGGTCATGCTGATCGGTTTCTACGGTCTGCTGTTCCTGACGCATAAAATGGCCAATAGCGCCTGGGGTCTGCTGTGTGTATTTGCACTCACCGGATTCATGGGTTACACCCTAGGGCCAATCCTTGGATATTACATGGCCTCCGCCAATGGGTCACAGCTGGTGATGACTGCGTTGGGCGGCACTGCGTTCATATTCTTCGGACTCTCGGCTTACGCCCTGGTTTCAAAGAAGGATTTTTCATTCCTGAGCGGCTTTATGATGGCCGGCTTCCTGGTCATTCTGGCGGCGGTTGTGGCTAATATCTTCCTGCAGATACCTGCCCTGCAACTGGCGCTGTCTGCGGCTTTTATGTTGTTCTCAAGTGCAGCCATCCTGATGCAGACCGGTGCCATCATCAATGGTGGTGAGCGTAATTACATCCTTGCAACCGTGACCTTGTATGTGTCGCTGTACAACATTTTTATCAGCCTGCTGAACCTGTTAACCGCGTTTGGCGGCGAAGAATAATTCAGCGATTGATCGATGTTTTTGACAAAAGCCCCGGCCTGTCCGGGGCTTTTTGTTTTTAGCGTCAGCCTTGCGGCATAATAGTTGTCCAACAAACCAGCGGACAAGAATCGCTGGGGTCTTAGTGACAGGCAAATTCTCATGATTATCAGTGTGATGGTGACAGGATCTCCGGTTTCGCAGCAGTCTGCGCAAACGGCTTTGTCTTTTTGTCAGGCGGCGTTGACGGCCGGGCACCAGATTTACCGGGTATTCTTTTATGAAGATGCTGTACAACTTGGCAGTGCACTCAATGTTGCACCACAAGATGAGCGCAATTTAAATGCGGCTTGGTCTGAATTTGTCAAACAATATGAACTGGATGCAGTGATTTGTGTCGCCTCGGCGCTCAAGCGCGGCATTCTGGATGACGGCGAAGCAAGCCGTTATCAGAAACCGGCAGCAAATCTGGCTGAAGGCTTTGACATATCCGGTCTCGGTCAATGGGTGGATGCCTGTTTAAATTCCGACCGTGTGGTGAGCTTTGGAGCATAGTTGCATGAAAACACTGACGTTTCTGTCGAGACATGCACCATTTGGCACGAGTAATGCCAAAGCCTGTCTGGATATGGTGCTGGCATCAGCCGTGTTTGAGCAACAGGTGAACTACATCTTTATGGATGAAGGTGTCTGGCAACTGGTACGCGGGCACGAACCTGCGGGTATCCATGCAAAAAACACCATGGCCGCCCTGCAAGCGCTGGAATTGTATGGCGTGGAAAATATCTTTGCGCTTGAAGAATCGCTGACTGAACGCAATCTCTCGCTTGCGCACTTACAGATTCCCGTGCGCCTGTGCACCCGCGCCGAGATGAGTTCACTGATTCAAACTTCTGATGTGGTGACTGCCTTATGAGCACTTTACATATTGTATCGTCATCACCCTTTGATTCGAATGCCTTTAGTTCAGCCTTGAAAACAGCTTCACAAGGCGATGCTATCCTGTTGATTGAAAACGGTGTTTACGCGGCAGTTGATGCGTTACAGATCGATAACTTGATGTCTGGAGCAATGCCCGATGTAACGCACTACGTGCTGACGGAAGATGTTGATGCGCGTGCGTTGCCGCGCCTGAGAAACAACATTGCCAAGGTGGATTACGCCGGGTTTGTGGCACTGGTGTGTCAACATCACAACAGTGTCAGCTGGAACTGACAATGAGTGAGTCCGCGGCCAATCGTATGCTGCTATTGCCAGACCACAGGCAGATTGCGGTTGATCAGGATGGTTTTTTGCGGGTCTTGGCGGACTGGGACCTGGATGTTGCTCATGCGCTGGCGCGTGCTGAGAACATCGAACTGTCAGACGCGCATTGGGAAATTATCACGCTGGTTCAGCGCTTTTATCAACAAACAGGGCTGTCACCGGCAACGCGGGCTTTGGTCAGACTCGTCGCACTGCAGGCCGGGCCAGATAAAGGTAAAAGCATCTATTTGATGAAACTCTTTGGGGGTAAACCCGCTCTGAGTATCAGTCGCATCGCGGGGCTGCCCCGCCCTGCCAATTGCTTTTGAACCTTTTCTTCTGAAGCGGGGCTTTCTGCTATGATGCCGGGCTTGTGGCACGTAACACACAATCACTCAAGACAGGGCAATTTCAGGCAATGAATCCAGCAGACAGCGTACTGGCGATTAACAACGATCTTCCCATCCGCACAGACAGACCCGTGCATAGCGGCAAAGTCCGCTCGGTGTACTGGTTAAGCGCAGCGGACAGTGCGCGTCTGATCAAAGAACACAATTATCCTGTTCTACCCGACGCCCCGCTTGCCATCATGGTGATCAGCGATCGCTTGTCTGCGTTTGATTGTGTCTGGCATGCGGAAGGTGGCATGGCGGGTGTGCCGGGCAAAGGTGCGGCGCTCAATGCGATTGCCAGCCACTGGTTCAAATTGTTTAAACAACACGGTTTGGCAGACAGTCATATTCTGGACATCCCCCATCCCTTTGTATGGATTGTGCAAAAAGCACGACCAGTGATGATTGAAGCGATTTGCCGACAATACATTACGGGATCCATGTGGCGCGCATACAGTAAAGGTGAGCGCAATTTTTGTGGCATTGAGTTGCCTGATGGACTGACAAAAGATCAGCGTCTGCCAAACCTGCTGATGACGCCGTCGACCAAGGGGATTTTAACAGGCATCCCGGGCGTGCCCGAGGCTGACGACGTCAACATCACCCGCCAGGATATTCTGAATAACTACGCGGCATTTAACTTCAGTTCAGCAACTGATGTTGATCTGTATGAAAAACTGCTCAGCGACGGTTTTGCGGTGATCAGTCAGGCGCTCGATGCCATTGATCAGGTTTTTGTAGATACCAAATTTGAATTTGG
>JAUSPW010000452.1 GCA_030652635.1 Pseudohongiella sp.
CCGTTTTATGACGGCAACGGCCGCACAGGGCGCATCATCAATGTGCTTTATCTGGTTAAGGAAGGACTGCTTGATATTCCTGTCTTGTACCTCAGTCGCCATATTCTGCGAACAAAATCGGACTACTACAGGCTATTGCAAGAAGTGCGTGATCGCGATGCCTGGGAAGAATGGGTGCTCTACATGCTCGCCGCTATCGAGATAACTGCTGCCGATACCATAAACACCATTGCTGCCATCAAATCCGCGCTTCAAGATGTGAAACATCGCATTCGCGCTCAATACAAATTCTATAGTCAGGATTTGATCAACAATTTGTTTACGCACCCGTACACCAAAATCGAATTCATTGAGCGGGATCTCAATGTTTCTCGCCTCACCGCAACCAAATATCTCAATGCCCTGACTGATGGTGGCTTTCTGCATAAACTAAAACGGGGGCGCGACAACTACTATATCAACGTCGCTCTCAACGCAATTTTGACGCGGGAATCGATGCAGTAAGGTTTGTTGCCGATCTCTCCCCAAACTGGACAAGCACCGGCTCAGGCGATACCTTTTGTGTCTCACAGAAACTGACCGGATCGTCCCATGATATCAGCCACCGCGTTACCCTCGTTTTTCCTCACGCTCCTGTTAACCGCTCCCGCGCTGTCGCTGGTGGCGACCCCGGTGCTCGCCCAGGCGCCTGTTATAGTCCCGGCATCCAGTCCCGCGCACGTGCATCCGTTACCGACGCTGCGAGAGCAGGCGGTTGAACAGCAGGCGTGGCTGGAGGCGCGTCTTGATCGGGTATTGCCAGCGTTGATGAGCGAGTATGGTGTGCACATGTGGATACTTTCGATGCGCGAGTACGCCGAAGATCCTGTGTTCTGGTCGATTACTTCACCAACTACCTTCGCAGCGCGTCGCCGCTCTATCTATGTGATGACACTGCAGCCCGACGGCTCTGTCGAGCGGCTTGCACTGGGTGGCACCAGTCAGGGCGGGGTGTTTGAGGCCTACCGCTCGACGCGGCCGGCGCCGACTCAGGCCACCAGCGAGCTGGTGGGTGACGAACAATGGCGCCTGCTGCGTGAACTGATTGAAGAGCGCAACCCGCGCAATATTGCGCTTAACATGGATTCAGAGTGGGCGTTTGCCGACGGCTTACATGCCGGTGAGCGCGAAGTGCTGGAAGAGGCGCTTGGGCCTTATCTCGAGCGCGTGGTGCGTGAGCCGCGCCTGGCGGTGAATTACATTGCGCTGCGCATCCCCGAGATGATGCCGCGTTACCGCAATATCACCGAGACTGTGCATGCCGTCATCTCGCAGGCGTTCTCAAATGCCGTCATTACCCCCGGCGTAACCACCACAGAAGACGTCATCTGGTGGATGCGTCAGCGCGTGCAAGAACTCGGTTATCAGGTGTGGTTCCAGCCTTCTGTGGATGTGTCGCGCCAGGGCAGTGGTCGCATCAGCGGTGACACTGTCATCCAGCCGGGTGACTTGTTGTGGACAGACTTTGGCGTGGTGGCCATGAATCTGCACACGGATACGCAACATCTGGGATACGTGCTGAAACCCGGTGAGACAGTCGCGCCGGCTGGCCTGCAACTGTGCATTGCGGACTCCAACCGCATGCAGGAACTAGTGTTGGAAGAGATGGAGCCGGGGCGTACGGGTAATGAAATTCTCGCCGCGACGCTGGCGCGTATGCGCACGGAAGGCATCACCGGCACCGTGTACTCGCACCCTATTGGTGACCACGGACATGGCGCCGGGCCATTGATCGGTCGTTGGGACGCGCAGGAGGGGGTGCCCATCCGTGGCGACGAACTGCTATTGCCGTCCACCTGGCATTCCATCGAGCTGCAGGCGACACGCGCGATCCCCGAATGGGGCGGTGAGGCGGCAAACTGCCGGCAGGAAGAAGAGGCCTACCTCGACGCCGACGGTGCGCGGCATTGGGTGTATCGGCGGCAGACGGAATTTCACCTGATCTGGTGACATTAAATCCGCACCTCTCAGGAAGAAACCAGCCGGTTGCGGTAAACGGATGGGGTTGTTCCATGCAATTCTTTAAAGGCTTTGTTGAAGGACGACAATGATGCATAACCGACGTCAAGGGCAATGCTGGATATCTTGGTGCTACTCTCCCCACTGTCCTTAAGCATCTCTATGGCTTTTTTGACGCGAAATTCGTTCAGAAACTGATTGAAATTGCGATAGCCCAATGTCTGGTTGATAAAACGCCGCAGCATGTATTCTCTGACCTGCATGGCATCCGCGAGCGTTTTGATCGTTAAACCCTGTAATGAGTACAAAAGATCTTTCTCCAGTGTTGCATTGAGATGCAAATAAAAGGCCTTGTCTGCCCTAGAATAAAAAGTTCTGACGTTTGACTGTGGCACAGGTTCGCCAGTTGCAGTCAAGTGAGTGGATATTTCGTGCAAGCGAAAAGTAAACACATTAAAAAACAGGGCGTGCATAAATATCATGGTGATTAGCAATATGCGAACGATCTCGGGTCGAACAGGAAGAAAACCCGAGGCCACAATCATGCTGACTAACAGACCGATGGTCAGTACAAATGCAACCCGCACGTTTCGTTGCGGCTCTGCAAGATCGTGGCTGAAATGATGTATCGCCAGGAAAATGGAATGAGCGGAAAAAGCTAGCATGACGGTTTTTGGCAAATAATTTAATACCGCAAATGAAACGCCATCAAGGTCAACG
>JAUSPW010000475.1 GCA_030652635.1 Pseudohongiella sp.
CGCCAAACCTGAAATGAATCTAACTGAGGAAAAATTAATGAGAACTCCTCTCTGTATCGCAGTTTTGGCTTTGTCGGCTTGCGCCTCAAACCCTGACAATATAAGTGCTGCCTACGTATCGCCACTCAGATATTCAAGTTATGACTGTGGTCAAATAGGAACTGAAATTGGTTATATAAATCAAAGAACTAATACCCTATATAGTAGTTTGGCCGCCAAGCGTAAAGCAGACAATTGGCAGATGGGGGTTGGGCTGGTTCTTTTCTGGCCAACACTGTTCGCGCTCGAGGGTGGGGATGGTGCTGACGCAGCGGAGTATGCACAGTTAAAGGGTGAGTTTGAGGCGTTGAGACTCGTATCAACGGAAAAACGTTGCAATATCGCGATGCAATCACCTGACGAAATTCTCAATGCTGCGTCTCAAAGTCAAAGTCAAGATTCTTCCCCTGTGATAACTAATGAAAGCGATTTGGCAGCTCGACTGAAGGAACTGGATGATCTTCTTAAAATGGAACTGATCAGTGAAGATGAATATGCACGGGCTCGTGCTAGTGCATTGGGAATTTAGAGCAAGACCTCATTTGGTATGGCCCTAACTTAAATGTTTGCGATCGCAATTGGTAAGATATATTGCCTTAAGTGCCATGTGTGACAAAAACCACATGGAGGCAGTTTTTTGTTATCGCGGCGCAGTTACCTACAATATTCTTAAGAAAGTAGTAAGTACCATTTGTGGGAGGTGGCACGTTAAGAGTTCGTAGGTATGCAAAAGAACACGAGTTTTCAATGTGTAACTGAGTAGAGAAATGTGATTAATTCTTTTCATTCTGAATCAAACGCTTTTGATTCCCCACTCACCCAGTAATCATGTACTCTTACCCCCTCAACCAAATCGAACAGTGAGCCCATCAAGCTTGCAAATAGTAGTGTGGCGAGCAAGGAATAGTTTTTCGCTACCAATGGAGGGTTTAGTACCATGGCAAAATTCCTGAATACCAGTGCAACCAACTATTTTCTCGAAGAGCTGATTAAGAATGCGTCAGACCGACTGATCCTCATCAGCCCATTTCTAAAACTCAACGACCGCATCAAAGAGTTGCTGCAAGATAAAAACCGACTGAAGATCGATGT
>JAUSPW010000478.1 GCA_030652635.1 Pseudohongiella sp.
GCGTTGTTGACCAGCACATCCAGTCGCGGGTGTTGTGACAGTACGCTGGCGGCCAGCGCATGAATCGCTTCTGCACAATTCAGATCAGCCTGTAGAACAAATGCGCTGTTACTGCGCGCCGTATTCAGTGTGTGTGCCAGAGTTTCAGCATCACTGAGTGAGTGATGGCAATGGATAAGCACTCGATAACCCTGTTGATGAAAGATCTCGGCAGTGCGCGCCCCGATCCTGCGTGCGGCGCCCGTGATCAATACGACGCGCTCGTCTGTCATGCAATCGCGAGAGATGTCACTCATCATGCACTGCTCATTGTGGCGCGCTGCGTTGCTGTTCAACAAACGCGCGCAACACCTGCAGTCGTTTGGTGTGTAACAGGTCTCGGATGGCCTCGCCAGCTTGTGGGCCAGCGGGCACCGGGTGCTCACGCAGCAAGTCAGGCACGTTCAGATCCGCCACACTTTTAAATGCCTGGCGCAGATAATCCGCTTGCGGGTAGGGATCATCCTCAAGTCCCAGACGGCCGCGGGCATCGGCTTCACAGACCAGCAGAAATTTCTCGAATCGCTCCGCCCGGCGAAATGCATCCAACGATTCAAACAGTTTTAACACCGTATCGGGACGCAGCACCAAGGCTTGGTGGCAATGTGTGTGAAACTGGCTGGCCAGAGAAGCCAGTTCAGCATAGGCAGTCGGTACACGCAAACGCCGACACACCTTATCGATCAGCTTGACACCGCGTGTCTCATGCCCGATGTGGCGCGGCAATTCAGCAGTAGGCGTCGTGCCTTTGCCGAGATCGTGCATCAGCGCAGCAAAGCGCACGGTCTTGTCGTTTGACAAACGGCAGGCCTGATCGAGCACCATCAAGGTGTGCAGGCCGGTGTCTATTTCGGGGTGCCATTTAGGCGGTTGCGGTACCCCAAACAGGCGATCAAGCTCTGGCAGCAGGACATGCAGGGCGCCGCAGGCGTGCAACACTTCAATGAACACCCGCGCATCCGTCTCGCCCAGAGCGGTATCCATTTCGCGCCAGACTCGCTCGGCAATCAGATGTTCGAGTTCACCCTCTTCAACCATACTGCACATCAGTTGATGGGTGTCAGGCGCCACTACAAAGCCCAGATGAGCAAAACGCGCCGCAAAACGGGCTACGCGTAATACCCGGAGTGGGTCTTCACCAAATGCCGGCGACACGTGGCGCAGATGTTTCAGTGCAAGATCGCGTTGGCCACCCCAAGGGTCTACCAGCTGTTGCTGATCGTCCATGGCCATGGCATTGATGGTCAGGTCGCGTCGCTGCAGATCTTCTTCTAGCGTGACATCCGGCGCGGCATACACCGTAAAACCTTTGTAGCCTTTGCCAGATTTTCGTTCGGTGCGGGCCAGCGCGTACTCTTCACCCGTTTTAGGGTGCAGGAATACCGGGAAGTCTTTGCCAACGGGTTTGTAACCGAGTGCCAGCATCTCTTCAATACTGGCACCAACCACCACCCAGTCGCGATCGGAACCGGAGAGGTTAAGCAGAGAATCACGTACGGCGCCGCCAACAAGGTAAATTTTCATGATGCGCCGAGTCTATCAGACGCTGAACAGTTTGTGGTCTTCCAGCCGCATCATGGTCAACTCGCGACCCCAGACACAGCCAGTATCCAGTGCATACACGTGCGGTCGGCCGGTGACACCTTCCAGAGCGGCCCAATGTCCAAACAGGATGTTGGTGGTGGGAGTGATGCGTTCAAAATTGAACCACGGGCTGAAACCTTCAGGGGCTTTATTGGCTGCTTCTTTGATCTGCATTTCCATCACGCCTTTGTCATTGCAAAAGCGCAGGCGAGTCAGGTAATTGGTGATCACGCGAAGCCGATCATTGCCGGACAGGTTGTTATGCCACTGCGCGGGTGAATCACCATACATGGAGCGCAGAAACTCAAGATACTCAGGCCCTTGCAATGCCAATTCAACTTCGGCTGCCAGCTCCATGGTGCGGCGCAGGTTCCATTGTGGCGCAACACCTGCGTGCACCATCAGATAGAACTGCACGCCACTTTGTTCCGTTGCGATGCAATCGTAATGCGCCAGGGGTTTGTGCCGCAGCCAGTTGGCAAGCTCGCCACAGTCGGGGGCGGCCAGCAATTTTTCAAGCGTGTGTCGATTGCTGGCAAAGTCCGGGGTGCAGCCATGATACAACGCCAGAAAATGTAGATCGTGATTGCCTAGCACCATGGTGGCGGCTTTGCCGAGATCACGCAGATAACGCAGTGTGTCCAGAGATTTGGGGCCACGGTTGATCAGGTCACCCACGCACCACAGCAGATCAGCCCCGGGGTTGAAATTAACCGACTTCAACAAGCGTCGGAGGGGTTTATAACACCCTTGAATGTCACCTATTACATATGTTGCCATCAGACTTCCGGGCGTCAGTGCACCGAGTGTGGTCGGGACAGCAAAAACGCCGGAATCGGGACGTCAAAGCGGCTGCCATCGGGTTTGAGCATTTCGTAACTGCCTTGCATGGTACCAAACTGTGTTGTTAACACAGCACCGCTGCTATACACAAATTTTTGTCCGGGATGAATCATGGGTTGCAGGCCCACAACACCTGGGCCACGAACCTCCTCAATTTTGTTGTTGTCATCGGTTATAAGCCAGTGTCGTGACAGTAACTTGACGGATTCTTTGCCCAGGTTTTCGATAGCAATGGTGTAGGAAAATGCATAGCGATGGTTGGCAGGATCAGACTGATCTTGCAAGTACTGCGTCTGCACGGATATTTCTATCGCGGAGGCGTCTTGTCTGGATTCCGGCATCTATCAACACTCCTAAACTGCGTCTGGCTTAAATCACTGTCAAAAAGATCGGGAAGCTTACGGCGCTGATGCAGCCCGCAGGCTGCTGATTTTATTACTGAGCCTGACATAGTCTGCAATGCCCAGATTCTCTGGTCGCAGTGATAGATCAACCGGCAAGTCTTGTGGGTCAAGATCTACGATCAAGGGTTTTATGCAGTTTCTCAGCG
>JAUSPW010000482.1 GCA_030652635.1 Pseudohongiella sp.
GGCTTAAGCAGTCGACGCACTTGAGCGATTAACGCAGGCGCGTAGCGCTTGTGGCGCAACTCATGGACAGCCTGATTGGTAATTATTACATCTACCTTGTTAATACTATCTGCCCAGTCGCTCTCTTTAAAACTACGCAAGAGATAGTGGATATCGCTACCCTTGATTTCACTCAACCGCTGCCTGGCAAGCTCATGCATAGGCTCAGAGAAATCCAGCAACGTAAAATTCAGGCCATCGATTCGGTTAAGAATGTATTGAGCGAGAAAACCTGGGCCAGACCCCAACTCCAATAAGTCTATGTCCGATTTACGAATTGAAGAAATCTCAGTCGTAAATGCTTCAAAGAAATTCTCTCGGAATGGGCGCAGCATAGCTGTCCGCTCCCACTCTCTGGCATCTTTCATGTCTTGTAGATTTATGGGACTTGGCACATCTGCTGGAATCATGGGTTGCTACCTAATGCCCCTCATCAACGGTGCAACCGAAGGTTGCATCCGGCGCCGCATGCACGTACTGGATGGGATTATTAGCAATTATGTTGTTTTATTCCCAGCAGGCATATGCGCTCGCAGAGTTCAGAAAACTCTATCCCGGCAGCTTTTGCAGATTGAGGCAGAAGACTGGTTGGCGTAAGGCCGGGCACACTGTTTGCCTCCAGACACCAGAATTGCCCGCTCTCATCCATCCTGAAGTCGATACGCGAGTACCCACTGAGCTTTAATGCCTTATGTACACGTACCGCAAAATCCTGTATCTCTTTTGTCTCAGCCAATGAAATTGCCGCAGGGAATATCTCAGTTGCGCCACCGCGTTGGTACTTGCTGGTGTAATCAAAGATTTCATTTGGCGCAACTATTTCACCAACAGCAAGCGGATGCCCGTCCAGAATTCCAACAGTAAATTCGCGGCCCGCAACAAATGCCTCAAGCATAACCTCGTGGTCGAACTTCCCTGCCTGCTCAACCGCCGCTCTCAGTTCACTCTTATGGCGGACAAGCGATAATCCTATTGTTGAACCTTGTGCATTGGGTTTCACTATCAAGGGATACCCGAGCTGAACTTCAATACTTTCATCGTCGGGGTGGCACATCTGCCATGCTGGAGTCGGCACACTGGCAGCTAACAT
>JAUSPW010000485.1 GCA_030652635.1 Pseudohongiella sp.
ACCCGGGTGTCATCGGGTTCGATTCGTTCATCAACTTCCACTTTTTTGACTTCGGCGAGCGCAAGACGAATGGCGCCTAATCGGGCTTTATCTTTAGCCCGCATGGCGTCTTTCATTGCGTCGGTCAACTTAAGCTTTATCGGACTGTCGGTCATAATGATTTCCGACTGCCAATCAATCAATAGAAGCGTTTGGTCTTCTTGTTGTCGCGTGACAGTTTTTTCAGGTGACGCTTGACGGCTGCAGCAGCTTTACGCTTACGGGCAGACGTGGGCTTCTCATAAAATTCCTTACGACGTACTTCAGCCAGAACTCCGGCTTTTTCACAAGCGCGCTTGAAACGACGCAGAGCAACGTCAAACGGCTCGTTCTCTTTCAGTTTAACCATTGGCATAGTGCACAGACACCTTTGCATTCAATTTAAAAGGGCGCATATGGTAATGCGCCGCACGAGGAATTGCAAAACCTAATTTGCTATTCCATGTCGGCGGGGAATTGGCTGTCTGGCCAAAGCCTCCGGGCTGCCGTATTATTCACGTCCTTCGCACAAGGTCAACAGACATTTGCAGAACGTTGGCATTAAACAGGGTAAATCACGCATGCGCGTTCTGGGTATTGAGACTTCCTGTGATGAAACAGGAGTAGCCATCTACGACAGTGAACTGGGTCTGCTCGGTGATGCTTTGTACAGCCAAGTGGAAATGCACGCCCGATATGGCGGCGTTATTCCCGAATTGGCGTCGCGTGACCATATCCGCAAAACCTTGCCGATGGTGCAGCAGTTGATGGAAGAGACGGGCACCACCGCCTCAGACATTGATGGTATTGCCTACACCGCCGGGCCGGGGTTGATTGGTGCGCTGTTGGTGGGCGCCTCGTTTGGTCGGTCTCTGGCGATGGCTTGGGATGTGCCGGCCATTGGTGTGCATCACATGGAAGGCCATTTGCTGGCGCCGATGTTGGAAGCCAATCCGCCGTCGTTCCCCTTTGTGGCCTTGTTGGTGTCCGGCGGTCATACGCAGTTGGTGGCGGTTAAAGGTGTGGGTGAATACAGCCTGTTGGGTGAGTCGCTGGACGATGCGGCCGGTGAAGCCTTTGATAAAGTCGCCAAAATGTTGGGTCTTGCCTATCCGGGTGGTCCGCGGGTGGCGGCCTTGGCGACCAAAGGCACGCCAGGTCGATTTGTGTTCCCGCGTCCCATGATCAATCGGCCGGGTCTGGAGTTCAGTTTCAGCGGTTTAAAAACCTCGGTGAGAAATACCCTGATTGAACTGGGCAAACAGCCGGACTTCTGCGAACAGGACAAAGCCGATGTGGCCCTCGCCTTTGAAGAGGCAGTGGTGCAAACGCTGGTCATCAAATGCAAGCGGGCGCTGCAACAAACCGGGTTGACGACCTTGATCATTGCCGGTGGAGTCAGCGCTAATCAACGGTTGCGCGCCGGTTTGCAGGACATGGTGGAAAGTCAGCGCAGCCTGCTTTTTTATGCGCAGCCCAGATTCTGTACCGACAATGGTGCCATGATTGCGTATGCGGGTTGCCAGCGCCTGATGGCCGGGCAACACGAAGGGCTTGCGATTACGGCGCATGCGCGCTGGCCGCTGGAAAGTCTGCCCTCGATTCGTACCTGATAACCTTCATTTATTGACCCAGTGGAATCACCTGTCATGGACATTGTTTATATTCGAGAGCTGGAAATTCAGACGGTCATTGGCATTTATGACTGGGAGCGTGAAATTCGCCAGACGGTCAGCCTTGATCTTGACATGGCCACCGACATTCGGGCGGCAGCGGCATCTGAAGACATCACTAAAACCCTGGACTATAAAGCGGTTTCCAAGCGTCTGATCAGTTTTATAGAAAAATCCGAGTTTTTGTTGATCGAAACCATGGCAGAACGCGTGGCCGCGATTGTACTGGCTGAGTTTCCAGTGCCTTGGTTGCGTTTGCGGGTCGGCAAACCTGGCGCGGTCACCGGTGCGCGCGATGTGGGTGTGATTATTGAGCGTGGACAACAGGTGGTTTCGCAGCCAGTTCTGCAGCCTGCCCCGTCAGTCAACCCGCCAACCTTACAGCAGAGTTAGACACATCATGGCATTACTTACGCTGGGGGTGGGCAGTAATCTTGAGCCTGGCCACCACATCGCGTTGGCACTGGATGCACTGCAGGCGTGTTTTGGTGAACTGACATTATCGGAGGTGTTTGAAAGCGAGGCGGTGGGTTTTCAAGGCGGCAACTTTCTGAACATGGTTGTGGCTGCTGACACCCATTTGTCGCTTGACGACATCAGTCTATTGCTCAAAGCGCTGGAAACCCGCTGCGGTCGCCAACGTGATCAACAACGCTTCAGCTCCAGAACGCTGGATGTGGACATTCTGACATACGGGGATTTGCAGGGTGAGCATCACGGCATTTTGTTGCCGAGGCCGGAAATTACCGTGAATGCCTATGTGTTATGGCCGATGTCGCAAGTGTGCCCCGATCGCATTGATCCGCAATCGGGACACACCTACCGGGCGCTGTGGGCGGCCTATGACCGCTCAAAGCAGCAGTTGTGGCCGGTTGACTTTACGTGGTGTGGTCGTCAGCTTTCGCTTTCAAAAACACATGCGGGCCTACCACAACCAGAATAGTGGCCAGACCTGCCAGCAAACCTGTCCACGGATCAAACAACGAGAAGGCGATGGCGGTCAGTACCATGGCGCCGCGCTCGGTCGGATCCGTCACCGCAGTGAGTGCCAACGTTGCACAGGCAAATCCGGTCAGCAGCAAGGTGACTGCCAACGCGATCGGCAGCAAGGGTTGCAATAAGGTGACAATCGGCAGCACTACAAATAGGATTGGCAGACCGTACACGTAGTAGCCGGCAATGCCGTCAAACACCGAGTCCATCTTGTCACGGCCCGACGCCCAGCGCTTGAGGATAATCACCTGAATGCCTGTCCACAACACGCCTTGTGTGCCAAAAAATGGCGCGATGATGCCCATGACGCCATTGCGGATGCCGGTTGCCATGTGCGCACGGTTGCTGCTGATATCCAGCTTTTCATCTTTGCGCATGGGCTGGGAGTTTTTGATCATTTCCTCCGCCGTCACCAGATCGCCAAAAAACAGAATGTAGGTGATAAATGCCAAGGGCAGTGCAGCAACAAACTGTGACACTGACGGCCAGCCGATCACCATCGGTGAGGCTTTTTGCCACATGGACGCAGCATGTGTGGGAACATCCAGAAAACCGGATTGGATGTTGAAGGTCATTTCACCGGTTGTCACTCCAATCACGCCAGCGACCAGAAACGCCGGCAACAGACCCAGGCTGGCTATTTTGGCGAGGATAGGTGTTTGTGCCGCCAGGCGCTGGAACGGTTTGGAAAAGGTCATGAACATACACAAGGCCAGCGCGGCAATCGCAGCGATGGGTGTTGAGTTGATGGCACTGGCCGCATCGTTCTGATCAAAAATACGCAGGAACGCTGCCACCGCGGCACCCAGAATGATGCCGCCTTTGAGTACATTGGGTACCCAGGCCACCAGTTTTGCCCCGAACCCGGTCACCCCCAGAATAAACAACAAGGCGGCAAAGTTCAGCGATAACGCTGTCATCAGCTGGAACTGTTCGACAGGTGTGGTTGCTGTGCCGAGCACAAAGGCAAAAATAAAGGGCAACGCCGGGGTAATCCAGCCCGGACCAATCGGATCACCAAATAACATCCACGCAGAGGAGATCAGCAGTGAATGAAACATGGCCATGGTAACGGCTTCTTCAAATGTCAGTCCAAATGACGCGACCATGATTGGCACAAGGGCCAGGCCGGTAGCGCCGGCGACGCAGATTCCCTGCAGCATCTCTGGCAAGGCAAATCGGGTGTGTACAAACGGGATACGAATAACAAAGGGGCCCCACTTAATGCCCGGTTGAATTTCTCCCTCACGGCGGTTTGTCGGCATAGTCAAATTCTCTGTCAGGTTTTTGTTGTTGATTTTTCGAAAATCGCCCTGATCTTAACCAAGCAGCCAAAGCAGAGCAAAGAGTATTGCACCTGAAATTGAATGTGTTCACAGTGTTGCTTGATATCAGCGGTTTTCTTTACACAGGTCATGTTATGAACGAGTCAAATGAAAGCCCCAAAACGCCCGGCAAACCCATGCCTTCGCCCTTTGA
>JAUSPW010000486.1 GCA_030652635.1 Pseudohongiella sp.
CTGTTAATCGATTGGTTCCTTGTTCGAGTCCAGGTTGGGCAGCCAAATTTCGTCTGTGTTATCTTTTCTCCGCAAGCATATCCTCGTTGTCTCCCAATTTAGTCTTTCGGCATTAACATGCTGAATTTTTAGCTATAAGTTTAAATATGTGCTGCTTTTATTGATTCGTGTTAAGGATCGGTTAAAGTATTTGCCCGCATCATTCACATTGATGCGTTTCAACTTTATTAAGGAGATGGTTTATGTCTAAATCTTGGCTAGCAGCCTTGTTGCTGACTGTGAGTATGTTTGGTCATTCGGCTGAAAGCACCAAGCCGGTTGTGATTATGGAAACCAGCCACGGTACTGTGGTTATTGAACTTTGGGCAGATGAAGCACCTGTCACAGTTGAGAATTTTCTTAAATATGTGGATAACAAGTTGTATGAGAATCTGACGTTTCACCGTGTAATCCCGGGATTCATGATTCAGGGTGGGGGTTACAACAGCAATTTTGTTGAAATGTCTGGTTACCCACCGATCAAGAATGAAGCCAAACCGTCCTTGGAAAACGATCGAGGCACATTGGCTATGGCGCGCACAAACGTTATCGACAGTGCTACAAGTCAGTTTTTCATCAATCTTGTGGATAATGATTTCTTGAATCAGCGAGGAACAACGGCACAGGATTTTGGATATGCGGTTTTTGGTCGTGTGATCGAGGGTATGGAGGTTGTTGACGCAATCGCTGGTGTGACGACGGCTAATCAACGTCAACATCAAAATGTGCCAGTTGAGCCGGTCCTGATCAAATCCATGGTCAGGAAGTAACTCGATTAAAAAGGTCAGCGTTTGTGCAAGGGTGTAACTTTAGCAACAGCTGCTTTGACTGGCACTGAACCAGTAGAAGTTGATTTAGCTATTGTTACACTGGCGTTGTTCTGAGTTGGCCAGAATAGATCATCTTTAAGCGACTCTGGATTAAAGCCGACAACTGCCCTGATAAGGAGTTGTCGGATTGTTTCAAGGTCCAGACGTTGGCAGGCTGATTCCAGATCGCTCAGCATCGGTTCGAGTTCGTTCCAAGGCAGAAAGTCTTCTTCTGCCCTCATAATCTTTGGATGCTCGGTGCCGGTGACGGACTCTCCAATCAGCAATTCTTCAAAAAGTTTTTCTCCGGGCCTTAACCCTGTGTATTCAATCGCAATTTGACCGTCATACGATTTTTCATCTTTGATGTTATAACCCATCAAATGAATCATCTTGCGAGCCAGATCCACAATTTTGATGGGGTCGTGCATATCGAGAACAAAGACATCCCCTCCACTCGCCATTGACCCTGCCTGTATGACCAGTTGCGCGGCTTCTTCTACGGTCATGAAATAGCGAGTTACCTCAGGATGGGTAACGGTCACCGGGCCGCCTTGGCTGATCTGTTTGCGAAATAATGGTACGACTGAGCCTGATGAGCCAAGTACATTCCCAAATCGAACCATGCTGAAGCACGTATGGCCTTTCATTCCTGCTAATGCTTGTAGTACCTGTTCTGCAAAGCGTTTTGTTGCACCCATGACATTGGTGGGTCTAACGGCTTTATCTGTTGAGATTAAAACAAAATTCTCAACCCCGTACTTATTAGCCGCTAATGCTGCAACGGCGGTACCTAAAATATTGTTAAACGCGCCTTCGATAACATTTTTCTCGACCATGGGCACCTGTTTGTAGGCAGCAGCATGATAGACGGTTTTTATTTTGAAACGCTGCAATAACACTTCCATCAAGTTACGATTGCAGGTGTTGCCGAGCACCGCCACGACCTCTGTTTCAAATTCGGATTTACCCTGCAGCGAGTCTCTAAGCGTCAGCAGCTCGTGTTCAATGTCATACAGCCCAAACTCAAAACTATCCAAAATGACAAGTTTGGCTGGACTTAGGCCCAATATCTGTCGGCAAAGTTCTGATCCTATTGAACCCGCCGCTCCCGTTACCATGACTGATTTGCCTTTGATACATGCGCTCATCAGATCCGGATCTGGAGGAACAATATCTCGTCCAAGTAAATCTTCGATATCGATATCTCGAACTTCATCTACATGGAATTTGCCGGAACGCATGTCGAACAGTTCAGGGACTGTTTTCACATGCACCGGAAGATGTTCCAATTTGTTCAGTATTTCCTTTCGCTCAGCATGGCTTGCAGACGGGATGGCGAGCAGTATCTGGGTAACAGAATAGGTTTTTACAAGTTCTGATAATGCAGACGGTGTATAAACCCGAATGCCATGCAGTATGCTTCCGACAATATGATGGCTGTCATCAACAAAAGCGACTGGTAAGTACTGGTTGCCATTCTGCAGCGCAACAACCAGTTGCATGCCTGAGCTACCTGCCCCATAAATAATGACCGGTTGCTTGGGTCGGAAGTTTTCAATCAAACTTTGTAATGCAAGTTTGGCAACAAATCTGCTTCCGCCAACAAACACCAGTGACATCATCCAATAGATGGGGATCGTGGCATGGTTGACAATTTCAGGTTCAAGTACAAAGTAATAAACGATACCAAACAGGATTGCAGCTACGGATATCCCTTGGCAAACAATTGAACCCGCTGAAACGCCCATGTACAAGAGTATGGTCCGGTACAAGCCGATTTTATAAAAGACCAGCACACTGGTGATGATTGCTATCACAGAACTTATTAAGACTCGATCAGATTTTCCTTCAATACTGATGCCCAGTATGTTGAGTGCCAGCCATGCCGCCAAAGCAAGCATCATGATGTCTGCAGCCATCAGCAGTGCCTGTTTGACATTACGAGACAGCGGGATGGTATATGGGTTCATTCAAGTTCCTGTCTGGAGATCCGCGGTTATCCCGGATTCGGGGAGTCAGGTCTGCCAGCTCCCAGCAGCGCCGCAACCGCCATCAATGGTACTACACCCATGATACTCAGATACACCCCATTCTGGGGGTACAAAACTGCTAGCCAAGACATAGGAAGTAGCCAGACCATATTAATCGCGGTATAGAGCAACATAACTTTTGTGTGACTGCCAGAGCGTCGCGCCAAGTGTTGATATGCATGCAGATTGTGCGCTTCTGTCACTCTGTGTCCAGAAATTGCACGGCGAACCAGAGTAAACGTTGTATCGGCGATAAAACTGCCCATGAGCAGTACCCATACCCATACTGACAAAGTGCCTTGGTAGTGTGAAATCAATGCTATCAACCCAAGGAAAAAACCAATAAAGGTACTTCCGACGTCTCCCATAAACAAACGTGCCGGAGGCCAGTTTAAAAAAAGAAAACCAAGGCAGGAAACAAATAGTCCAACGCACACCCAGGCAAGGTCTGTTTGTTGGTTGAAAAGCATCAGACCAGCGGCGCCGCTGACAAACAGTGTTTGCACTGCCGCCAGGCTGTCAATGCCATCCATAAAATTGTATAGATTCAAGAGCCAGACCAATGCCAGCATGAGTATCAATGATTGGAAAAACACTGGAATCAGCAACCATCCACTAAAAAACGGTTCAGGCACCGGCCCCAGCAGCCAAAGAGCGGCAAAAGCTGAGGCCAAATGCACGGGCAGCCGGATGTTGACGGGCAAGCCTTTGAGATCGTCAATAAAACCAGTGATTGCAACAGGAACCGCGCACAGCAAAACCGCAAACATCTTGATGCTCAAGGTGCCCATGTATACAAGGAATATCATAAAAAGCAAAACGGAGGTCACGATAGCAAGGCCACCGCCGCGCGGGGTCGGGACATTGTGCGCGGAACGTGCTACCGGTAAATCAAGCAAGTGTAAAGTTCTATGCCGACTGATCAGCAAACTGATAGTCAAAGAAATTAAAAAAATT
>JAUSPW010000489.1 GCA_030652635.1 Pseudohongiella sp.
ATGTGTTGATTAACAATGCTGGTATGAGTGACTTTGCGTTTGTGTCGGCCTCAGATCCTGACGTCACACGTGCACTGATTGATCTGAATCTGACCGTCCCGATGACATTAACAAGTGCCTTGTTACCCCACTTGTTGACAAAGCCGGAAGCGCTTGTCGTCAATATTGGTTCGGTGTTTGGCAGTATTGGGTACCCGGGTTTTGCAGTGTACGGTGCCAGCAAAGCCGGTCTGAAAGTATTTTCTGAAGCCTTACGTCGTGAGCTGGCCGACTCAACGGTTCGCGTGTTGTACGTTGCCCCTCGCGCTACCCAGACACCCATGAACAGCAAACGGGTTATTGCCATGAATGAGGCCTTGGGCAACACCATGGATCCACCCATCAAAGTCGCCACGGCAATTTTGAGTCGAATTCAGTCAGGACGCTGGAGTGCGTTGACCATAGGCTGGCCAGAGCGCTTGTTTGTTGTATTAAACAGCCTGTTGCCACGCATCACAGACTCAGCCCTGCTGCGGCAATTGCCGCGTATCCGGCAATACTCACGTTTGCCGACAAATGTTTCCAGCAAAAAAGTAACAGACAGCAATCTTATTGAGAGGAAAATATCATGATTACCAAGCGCTTTAATGTGTTTGTTTATGTGTTGATGGTGTTGCCGTTTCTGGCGATTCAATCATTCGCAGAGCTGCCCAGCGATGTGTTCTCTGTACAGCAGCGCTGGGCAGAAGTGAATTATCAGATGCAGGGTGACGCTAAAGTGGCGGGTTATGAAGAACTAATTGCGCAGGCCGATCAGGTTACTGCAAGCCATCCTGATTCCGCACCGGCATGGATATGGAGCGGCATCATCAAATCATCGTTTGCAGGTGTAAAAGGTGGTCTGGGTGCCCTGGGTTTTGCCAAGGCCGCCAAGCGTGATCTCGAGCGCGCCATGGAATTGGATGCCAATGCCATGCAAGGGGCGGCATATACCAGTCTTGGTGTCTTGTACATGAATGTACCGGGTTGGCCCGTTGCCTTTGGTGACAAAGACAAGGCCTATGAACTGCTGGCGCATGCGCTGGAGATGGCACCACAAGATATTGATGCGAATTACTTCATGGCTGAGTATTATCAGAAGGAAAAGGACTATGCTCAAGCGCGTCATTATCTTGAGCTTGCCAAAAACGCCCCCGCCAGGGTCGGACGTGAAGTAGCCGATATGGGCCGGCATGGTGAGATCGATCAACAATTGTTGCAACTGTCCAACAAGAAGTGATCTGTCTGCCCATGCCTGACTCGATGGTTAACAGGACAGCAACATGCAGGTATTACTGGTTGAAGACAATATACAGTTGGCCTCGGGCATCAGTCAGGCGCTGAGGTCGGCGGGCTTTATCGTCAATCATGTCAATCGAGGCAAAGATGCCCTGACTGCGATCAAAACCAGTCATCCTGATATTGTGATCCTAGATTTGGGTTTACCGGACATCGATGGCATGGCTGTGTTGCGCAGCGCGCGTCAAGACCACTTTTTGAACCCGGTGTTGATCCTGACTGCGCGCGATACCACTTTTGATAAAGTCTCAGGTCTGGACAGTGGCGCGGATGATTACCTTGCCAAACCATTCGAGATTGATGAGCTGCTGGCTCGATTGCGTGCGCTTGAGCGTCGCTTGGGTGGCAGCAAAAGCAATGATCTTGTTATCGGGCCGGTACGTCTGGATACCAAGGCGATGGACATTAATGTCAACAACGAGCCCATGCTGGTGTCCCGCCGCGAGTACATGTTGCTCAAAGCACTGATGGAAAGCCCCAACAAAGTACAGACTCGAGACATGTTGGACAGCAAACTTTATGGCTGGGGCGAGGAAGTCAGCAGCAATGCCGTGGAAGTGCATATCCACAATCTGCGCAAAAAGTTACCGGATGGATTTATTCGCACTGTCCGTGGCGTGGGATATGTTGTCAAAAATGCGCCGTAGTCATTCAGTTCTCACGAGATATCGAGACGGGAATCGTCCATGATCTCTATTCGCTGGTTTCTCACCTTGACCTTGATTGCGCTGTTGGTACTGGTGAGCTTTTTGTCCTCCTTGCGGGGATACCGTGAAAGTATGGCTGAGGCTGAAACCCTGTTTGATCTGCAGCTGCTTGAGCATGTGAAGTTGTTAGGACTGCTTAACCCGGCGAGTTTTTTGTTTGGCAATACGCTGGTGATTGCTGACAGTGTCATCACAACGCCAGCCGAGCTGGAGTTAAGTCTGCAATTGCTGGTGGTCTATCAGATTTTTGATAGTGAAGAGAAGCTGGTGATACGGTCTGAAAATTCGCCCACTGAAAATATGGCTGCGTTTGAACCCGGTTATCAGCACGCTGAGTTTAATGGCTACAGTTGGCGGGCGCTGGTCGCACAGGACCCGTTGGATGGCCACTGGATTATGGCTGCGCAGCGCAATGATGTGCGCTACCGGCTGGCGGAAGCGGTGACCTTGCAGGCGGTTTTGCCAAGCGTGATCGGTGTGCCCATCGCAGGTTTGCTGATCTGGTGGATAGTAGGTTTGGGTTTGCGTCCAATTCAAACGCTGGCTGCCAGTGTCAGAGCGCGTGAAGCGGGTGATCTGAATGTGGTTGAATTAGACGATATTCCAAAGGAATTGACTCCCTTGACGTTATCAACCAATGATTTGTTGACCCGGCTGGCGATGGCGTTTGATCGCGAAAAACGCTTTGCTGCTGATGCCGCACATGAGTTGAGGACACCGATCAGTGTACTGAAAGTACAATTACACAATTTGCTACACGACTTACAATCACGTCAGCTGTCAGATGCGGCAGTGCAAACAACACGGCAATCTCTGCAAGAGCTGGGTCAGGGGATCGACAGCCTTGCGCATCTGATTGAACAGATATTGGTGCTGAATCGCACAACGCCTGATCAATACATGCGCCAGTTTACGCGGATCAATCTGCTGGCACTGGTTCAGGACGTGGTCAGTAATGAGTTTGAACAGATTCTGGCCAGAGATCAGCTTTTTTCACTGGATGGCTTGCCTGCTTTTGTCTCAGGCGATGACACGGCCTTGCGATCATTAATTCAGAACCTGCTGGTTAATGCCTCGAAATATACGCCGCTTGGAGGTCAGATTACGATCACTATCCTGCAGGAGCGCAACAAGGTGTTATTAAAGCTGGAAGATTCTGGACCGGGAATACCAGAGCAGCAATACGCGCAGGTGTTTGATCGGTTTTACAGACTGTCCGATGCGCATCACGA
>JAUSPW010000506.1 GCA_030652635.1 Pseudohongiella sp.
ACAAAGCAGATACGCTGGGTGTGTTTTTCGAAAAGCCGTCAACAGAGTCCAAACCGGGCACGGCGGGCTGGTATAACTCCTGGGCCTTTGAAGAGCAGGCCAAAAAAGCGGGCTTGTATGCCAAATCCATCAACGGCGATGCGTTTTCAGATGAAGTGCGTGCGCTGGCCATTGATGCAATCAAACAGGATCTTGGTCAGGTTGACCTGGTGATCTACTCCCTGGCATCACCGGTGCGCAAGCTGCCGGATACCGGTGAAGTGAAACGCTCTGTGCTGAAACCTATTGGTGAGGTGTATAAATCCACCGCGATCGACACCAACAAGGACCAGATCATTCATGCAGAAGTAGAACCAGCCACCGAAGAAGAAATTGCCGACACCATCAAAGTGATGGGCGGTGAAGACTGGGAGCTGTGGATGGCAGCGCTGGATCAGGCGGGCGTGTTGGCACCGGGCGTCAAAACGGTCGCGTTCAGTTACATAGGCACCGAAATGACCTGGCCGATTTACTGGCACGGTGCCTTGGGTAAAGCCAAAGAAGACCTGGATCGTGCCGCGCATGCCTTGGGTGAAAAACTGGGCAGCACCTATCAGGGCAGCGCCAATGTTGCTGTACTTAAATCCGTCGTCACACAAGCGTCTGCAGCCATTCCTGTGATGCCCTTGTACATTGCGCTGGTTTACAAAGTCATGAAGGACAAGGGGCTGCACGAGGGCACGATTGAGCAACTGAATCGCTTGTTCTCCGAGCAACTGTATCGCACAGACGGCAAACCCGTTGATCTGGACGAGGCCGGTCGCTTCCGTATGGACGACAAAGAGCTGCGCGACGACGTACAAGCCGAGTGCAAAAAACTCTGGGAAGAGGTCAATAACGACAATCTGTTCCAGTTGACTGATTACAAAGGCTATAAACACGAGTTCCTCAAGCTGTTTGGGTTTGAACGGGCAGACGTGGACTATGAGGCGGATGTTGCGACGGCTGTAGATTTTAGCGTGGTGTCTGTTCCCGAGGTCTGATCGATGCGCTGCGTGTTTTCCAGTTTGACTCAGCTGAAGCTGTCAGGTTTGAACCTGCCTGACGTGCTGCGTGCCATCGTATTCAGCATGGCATCCCTGAGCGCGTCCGGCGCTACGGCACAGTCTGCTGCCACCGAAGACTGTGCCGCTTTGCGTGACATCAGTGTGGTGCTGAGCGTGGTCACAGAGCAGTTTTACGATAAGCGTTTTAACGGGCTGGATTGGTCTGCCGAAGTTGCCGCTGCGATCGAAGCCACACAGTGCAGCGACAGCACCAGACAGGTTGCCGAGCGTGTCAATCAGTTGTTGTCCCGCCTGGACGCCAGCCATACCGCCTTGTACTCACAGGGTGATCTGGATTACTGGGGCCTGAACTCGCTGTTTCATTTTGAGGGCCTGGATGCCTATACCCTGCCCTTTGCAGGCGTGTGGGCTACGGTAACGGGCGACCGCTGGTTTGCAAGGCATGTACTTAATGGTTCTGCGGCAGAATCTGCCGGGATAAAAGAAGGCGATGAACTGATCAGTTTAAATGGCGAGTCCTTTAATCCGGTCGGATTTGTTGCTGGCATCAATCGACTGCAGGTGTCGTCCGATGCGCAGACGGTGCGTGAGATTACTGTGGATGCGCCGGTGCAAAGCGTGATGCGGGCGTTTGTGGACGCGTCAGCGGCGTCGGCGCGGGTGTTGGATTTACAGGCGATTGGCAAACGCATTGCCTACTACCGCATCTGGGCGGCGCGTGATCAGATTCAACGCGACTTTCAGAATGCCATGGATGGATTTGCCGAAGAAGATATTGACGCCCTGATTGTTGATCTGCGTGGCGGATTTGGTGGTACCAGCGAAGACTATCTGTCCTCTGTACGATTTATGCGTGTGCAAAAACCAGTACCGGTATTTTTTCTGATTGATGACAGTGTACGCAGCGGCAAAGAATTACTGGCCGCCATCGTCAAGCGCGACAGGCTAGGCACCTTGGTTGGCTCAAACAGCGCAGGCTATTATCTCAGCGGCCGTATGAACCGACTGCTCGATGAACGCTACTTTTTATATGTGGCAGTCGGCACTTTTCCAACACCCGGCACTGGCGAGATCGAAGGGATCGGGGTAGCACCCGACATTGAAGTTGCCCCTTGCTGGCAACATTGTAATGGCAGCGACCCGATACTGGATCGGGTGCTGCAATTGATTATCGAGCAACCGGATAGCGCGGAGCTCAGCGCGCAATAAGCCGCACCGGCAGCTCCGTATAGCCTTTCACAAAGCTGGAGTAGATGCGCACGGGTTCGCCGACCACTTCCACTTTGTGAAAGCGCTGCAGTATTTCTTCCCACAAAATTCTGAGTTGCATTTCCGCAAGCCGATTGCCCATGCAGCGATGAATGCCTGTGCCAAATGACAGGTGCTGGCGCACCCGATCCCTGTCGATCAGGAATTCGTCAGGCCTATCGATTGCGGCTTCATCACGATTGGCTGACGCATACCACATCAGGATTTTGTCGCCAGCCTTGATGTGTTTGCCACCGAGTTCCGTGTCGACTTTAGCCGTGCGACGCATATAGGCCAGGGGTGTCTGCCAGCGAATAATCTCTGAGACCATGGATGGGATAAGCGCGGGGTTGTCGCGCAGTTTCTGGTATTCCTGCGGATGTTCATTCAAGGCCAGCACACCGCCTGTGATGGAGTTTCGCGTGGTATCGTTGCCACCCACAATCAACAGCACCAGGTTGCCGAGAAATTCCATGGGCGGCATATTTTTTGTAGCCTCGCCATGTGCAAGCATGGATATCAGGTCATTGCCGGGGGCTTTGGCAGCCCGATCGCGCCACAGTCGCATGAAGTACGCCAAACACTCTTTGAGCACTTCAAAACTTTCTTCATAGCTGTTGATCAGCCCTGCACCTGGAATTGCGGTGGCAATATCCGACCAGTAGGTCAGCTTGTTGCGCTCCTCAAATGGAAAGTCGAACAGGGTCGCCAGCATCTGTGTGGTCAGTTCGCGTGATACCCGATCCACCCAGTTGAAAGTCTCTCCCTGCGGCAGACTGTCCAGAATGGTGATCACGCGCTGGCGGATCAAACCTTCCAGATTTTTGAGATTGTTGGGCGCGACTACACCCTGCACGGTTTTGCGCTGTTCATCGTGTTTGGGCGGATCCATGGCGATAAACATGGGCAGTGTGAACTGCGGCAGCACATCAACAATGCCAATCGTTGGCTCGGAGGAAAACAGATGTGGTGCTGCCTCCATGGTCATGATGTCCTGATAGCGGGTCACTGACCAGTACGCCCCGACCGGGGAATGCGCGCAATAGTGCACCGGCTCATCTCTGCGCAGTCGTGCCAGGAACGGCAAAAACTGATTGGCCTGCCAGATGCCTGGGTGCGCGAGGTCAATTTCTTCCAGCGGTATGGTCCAGGCGTCGCGACCCACCAGGCTGCGGCTGCTGTGCTTGATCACGGGCGATTCCATTGTCATTCTCCTGCTTGGGTGTGAGGCTAGAACTGAAATTCAGGCAGGCGTACTACCAGCCCTTCCAGATCGTCACTGATGTCAATTTGACAAGACAGTCGTGAGTTGGCGGCGCGCTCAGGATTCAGATCCAGCATGGGTTCTTCAAATGGGCCGGGCTCGCCGACTCGCTCTAACCAGGCGGGATCAATGAACACGTGGCAGGTGCCGCAGGAACAGGCGCCACCACAATCTGCGTCAATGCCGGGTACGCGGTTTTTGATGGCGGTGGTCATCAATGAATCACCCGTTTTTGCGTCAACGGCGTGCTCATTTCCATTGTGTTCGATCAGGGTAATGCGTGGCATAACGGTGTGTACCTGTGTGATAAGTTTTATGAATGGAATTTATTGATCTTGTTGATTATTGAGCGATGTCTTGACGCTCGTGTGGCGCATGTCCTACGACACTGTTACTGCGCCCGATCGTATGTTAATAATGCGCCTGAGACAACCCTGAAAGTCGAACCCGGACATCGGATGCGATGTTTAAAAACGGCGTATTAAAAATCAAAAACAAGGTGAGCTGAATGCAAAAGCATAATGATAAAAAACGCGCGTCAGGACTGGGCAGTCTGGTGCTGATTGCCGTGTTGGCGCTGTTGGTTGCCTGTGGTCAACCTGATCCTGCCTCCCCCGAGCCCACTGACATGACAAGTGCGCCGGCATTGCCTGTTGTGTTAGCGGACTTCAGTGACCTGACGCCGGGTTGGAACACCATGGTGCCGGGCGGCGATACCATGTGTTCAGATGGCTCCGAGTACAAGTTTTTTGTCAAACAGGGTGACCCGCAAAAACTAATGTTTTATCTGGAAGGCGGCGGAGCATGCTGGGATGGTGCCAATTGCGACACCGACCTGCGACCCAGTTATCAGGTGAATCTGGCCAATACGGATCCATCGCGTGCACACGGCATTCTGGCATTTGACCAGATGAGCAATCCGTTTGCAGATTACACGGTCGTGTATGCGCCGTATTGTTCGGGCGATGTCCACTTGGGCGATACCGAGCAACATCATGACGCGCCTGCCTTGGAAGGACACGCCTCGCATCCTGTGCATGTGCAGCATCGCGGCTGGGTCAATGGTCGCGCTGCCATGGAGTGGACCTTTGCGCATGTATTTGCGCCTGAGCAGATTTTTGTCACCGGTTCCAGTGCCGGGTCTATCCCTTCACCCTTTTACGCGGTGAAACTGGCTGAGCAGTATCCTGCGGCGGCGGTGACTCAACTTGGGGATGCGTCTGGTGGTTATCGCGGTTTTGCCAATTTTAGTCCTTACGATATCTGGGCTACCGATCGTGTGGTGTCGGATCTGACACACATCAGCAGTATTGCGGCCGATCAATTCAGTTTCCATCACCTGTATATTGCAGCGGTAAAGGAGAATGCCAACATTCGTTACGCATCCTACGATAACGCCGAGGATGACGTGCAAAAGCAGTTCCTTGCGCTGGGTGGAATGCCGGTTGACTCATTGCAGCCCTTGCTTCAACAGAATCTGGCTGAAATCAGCGCGGCCATTCCGGGCTTTCGGTATTACGTGGCAGGTGGCGCTATGCATACCATTCTGTTGCGACCGGATGTCTACACCTATGAAGTCAACGGCACCAAGTTTGTTGACTGGCTGGCGGGTCTTGCTGCCGGTGCGCCACTTTACAATGTGATGTGTGACGACTGCAGTCAGGCACCTTCAGCCCAGGCAACTTCAGCACCAGCGGCCGCAGCAAGCGGGCAATAAACCTTAAAATTTTGCGCTGGCCAGCGCCTGAGCGGTTCTGGCCAGTGTGTCAATAATCTCTGCCTCGACTTTGTGTGTGGCGAGTTCATCCGCACGGGTTTTGCCTTGCGTCAGGATGAGCAGCGGTTTGTGTTGCAAGTGCGCCTCACGCGCAAAACGAAAGCCGGAATACACCATCAATGATGAGCCAATCACCATCAAGGCGCTGCTCGCTTTTAATGCGCTAAAAATGGAATCCACGCGTTCGCGCGGTACATTGTCACCAAAAAAAACCACGTCAGGTTTTAATATGCCGCCACAAGTCGGGCAGTCTGGCACTTTAAATTTTTCAAAATCGGCTTCCAGATCTGCATCACCATCTGGCGCAGCATGGGCATTCAGATCGGCAAATGCCGGATTGGCTGCGGCACATCTGGCATGCGTAACTGCCCGCAGTTCGCGTGCGCCACATTGCATACAAATGACTTCGTCGGCCCTGCCATGCAGATCTATGGTGGCGTGACTTCCGGCTTTCTGATGCAGGCGATCAACATTCTGTGTCACCAGCTGTTTTATGAAACCCATGTGTTCGAGTTCAGCCAGTCTGTAGTGCGCATCGTTGGGCTGAGCGCTCTGCATGACTGGCCAGCCCACCAGACTGCGCGCCCAGTAGCGCTGGCGCACCGCATGGCTGCGCATAAAGTCCTGATGCTGGACCGGTTGTTTTCGTTTCCAATTGCCATTCTGGTCCCGGTAATCGGGTATGCCAGAGCCCGTGCTCATACCGGCGCCGGTCAATACCAGTGCGTCTGGATATTGTTCAAGAAAATGCTGCAGCACGTGATGACCGCGCCGTTCGAGTGAACTATGCATTGCTGGCTGTGATATGGAAGTCATGTTGTGCGTCAGTTTTGTAACAGAAATGTCATGTGACTGTCGTAGTCTGTGCCATCAAGTTTGTTGTCAGAGAAATGCCGGAGCCTGTTCATGTATATGCGAATTCTCTTTGTGCTGGGGATGTTGATCACCAGCCCGCTGCAGACACTTGCCCAGAGTACTGTTTTGCAGCCACCGGAGATTGTGCTGGTGCCTATCAGTGCCTTGCACCCCACCCAGGCCTATATTGCTTACGATCAGGTCAACTATACGCTGCAACGGTATCGAATCGATCAACAAAAGTTATTTGATGATCTGTGCGAAAACCGGGGTCAGGGCGATGAGTCAGTCTTCACGGCCCAATCTGACCCTCGTGATGCCAGCAGTTACAGTTGTCGAGCAAGCGAATCTGTTGGTGCCCGTCCTCAGGATATGAAAACCGCAGTCCGTGGACCCGGTGGTCAGCTCTATCTCACTGACGGTCATCATACCTTCAGTATATTTCAGGATTTTGACGCACTTGGGCCCAACACCGAAGTCGCTGTTGTGGTCACACATGACCGCACTGGTCTGAGCGAGGAAGCGTTCTGGCAGTGGTTACAGGACAGTAATCTGACGTGGTTATTCAACGTTGAAGGCCAACCTATCAACAAAGAGCAGATCCCTGCCGGGTTTGGTCGTAATACACTGGCGGATGATCCCTACCGCGCGGCCATGTACTTTTTGCGCGACCTGGTCTGGGAACGGCCACAGCCCGCGTTGCCATTTGCAGAATTCTATTGGGCGCAGCATGTTCGCTCGCAACCACACTTGCAGCTGCCAGCACTGGACTCGCCAGTTGCGTACTTGCGTTGGCTGGAGCGCATCAGCGGCCATCTACTGGCATTGCCAGCCGATACAGCCATCGGGCCTGATGGGCAAGGCCCGGATGCCATGGGCCGCATGGCGCTGACCGAGGTCAAGGACATTGCCGAATTGTTGTGCGACGACGGCGCACCGGGCAGGCTGGCGCTGGCTTTGGCCGCGCGCGGCATTGCAGCGGGGTGTGCGGATCTGGGCTATCACAGCGAGCAGGCAGTGATTGTTGACGCTTCGCCCCAGTCTGATGCCTTGAAGGCGGTGATTGAAATTCCGGCGGGTAGTGTGCAGAAATGGCAGATGGATAAGGCGCAACCGGGCATGCTTGAGTGGGAGCGCGAAGCCGATGTGATGACGGGTGGCACGCGACTACGAAACATTCAGTACCTGCCTTATCCGTTTAACTACGGCGCACTCCCCGGGACGCTGGCTGCCCGTGAACAAGGCGGCGACGGTGATCCGTTGGACGTGCTGGTGCTGGGGCCGGCTTTGCCACAAGGTGCCTCAGTCGATGTTCGTGTATTGGGCACTCTGGTGATGTTGGATAACGGTGAGCAAGACGACAAATTGCTGGCGGTCTTAATTGATGATCCGCTCTACGCGGATACCCACACATTGGCCGATCTGAACCAACAATTTCCCGGTATCACCAGCATCATCGAAACCTGGTTCCGCAACTACAAAGGTGCGTCAGGTAGCGTCACCGGCCTGCAGTGGCAGGAATGGCAATGATGGGGTAGTCTGGCGGCAGCATCAAAAAATTAAACGAGACTGCCATGACAACAAAAAAATTATCTTGCACCTCCTCACCCTTCATCGTGCGCAGCGCGGCCGTCACCCTTGCCGTTGCTGTGTTCTCGTGTTTGTT
>JAUSPW010000508.1 GCA_030652635.1 Pseudohongiella sp.
ATCAAAATTTGATCCCTCCGTCCCCTACCGATCAAACTACCCGACGGGTTTGCATCTGGTAGAGGGTGAACAGATACATGAGCACAACAACGGCGCTCACCATCAGGATGCGTTGTTCGGGGAACATAAACCACACCAGCACAATCAGCACCGAGCGACCCACCGCATGGATCAGACCAAGCGGGTGGCGGATAATCCAGCCGTACACGATCCAATGCAGACCGAGGCCAATGCCTACGCTCAGGGGCACAAATTGCGGGGCGTACATCACCAGCGGGATGTGAACCAGCCATAACAGGTTGACCATCAGCACACACAAACCCATCAGTTTGGCGAGCGGGTTTTGATTGGACATCAAGTCCTCATGACGCAGTTTGGCTATCATGAGTCCAATCGGAAAAATCGTACCGGAGCCAAATAACAGAATCAGCAGCGCTGAGCGCTCAGGCAACAGGATGCTGGCAACAGAAATGCCCAGCCACACAATCATGCCCGCGATGGGCAGCGACATTGAACGGTTGGTGCTGCGCTCAAACTCCTGCCGGTATTCATCAAGCGATTTACTCATATTTGGCCTCATGTTGCATTAATGCCGCGCGGATGGTGGCCGCCCAGATATCGTAACCTTTTTCATTGAGATGCAGATTGTCGGCAACAAAAATGTCGGTCATTACGGTGCCGTCCGCCTGCAAAAACGGTGTTGCAACATCAATGTACGTCACCAGGGGATGCCGCTCGGCCAAAGCGGCATAACGCGCATTTAAATCCATCGCGATGGGCCAGGTTGCGACACGCGCAACACTGGGTTTTACCGACAACAGATAAACACGTGCCTCTGGCAGCTGTGCGTGTATGCGACGGATGCCTTCTTCGACGTGAGCCATGATGGTGTCATTGGGAATATTGTTGCGCCCGGTGTCGTTGTCGCCTTCATAAATCAGCACAGCGCGCGGTTTGTATGCCAGCACGACTCGATCGAGATAATGCAGCAGGTCATGCATGATGCTGCCACCAAAACCACGCGGAATTACGGTCAAAGGCGCCAGGTCAGCCGGAGCATCCTCATTCCAGTACATGATGCTCGAACTGCCGGTCAACACAATGGCGTTGGCGGGCGGTGCAGTCTCGCGGTCGGCCTGCTCGAAGCGCTGAATAGCCTCCTCGAACCGGGTAGGGTCGGGCAGCTCCTGTGCCTGAGTTGCGGAGGCAAAACCCAGCGTTACTGTTAATGCCAAGGCTGGCAATGACAAGGCAGTCAATAGCAAGGTAGGCAACGAAAAAACAGGAAATAACAAACGAGTAAGAATGGGAGAACTCATAAGAGGTAACCTTTAATTATTGTTGTCAATACAGCGACCACTATCTTGCTGCGAACACCAGCCGCTGCGCAACTGCCTGCCAGAAATTCAATCACGCGTGGCGACGAGGGTGGACGCGTCCTCTGGCTAGGGAAAACAAGATGCCGGGTACACAAAGCACTGCACTGATCACAAAGCTCAAACTTAAAGCCTGATTCAGCAGCGGCGCAGTTTCCGGATTCACCGGTGTGTGCCCCATGATCAACGCAATCGCCAGCGTCACCAGTACCATGCTGTTCAGCTGGCCGAGCAGGCGCGTCGTGGCCACTGCACCGGATGCACCGCCCGCATGTCCTGGATCAACCGAACCCATGATGGCATTGATGTTAGGGGACGAAAACAGACTGAAACCAGTGCCCGTCATCACCAGCGAGGCAACGATGTACTGCACGCTGCTGCTGGCATCCAGTTGCGACAACATCGCCAGCCCAATGCAGGTGATCACCATGCCGATGCTGGCCAGTACGCGCGGTTCTTTGCGGTCCGACAGGCGCCCGGTCACCGGCGACAGTGTTGCCATGATGATCGGTTGAATCATCAGAATCATACCGGCATTGGTCGCGCTAAAGCCCTTGATTGTCTGCAGGTACAGACTCATCAGCACAACAATCGCATAGGTTGCGCTGTACATCAGCAACGA
>JAUSPW010000509.1 GCA_030652635.1 Pseudohongiella sp.
AAGGAGCACGCCTGGAAAGTGTGTATACGGAAACGTATCGAGGGTTCGAATCCCTCTCTCACCGCCAATTTTAAGCCCATTCCTAAATCAATGTTCTTGTTGTAGTATCGGCTGGTCACCCAACCTAAAAATTACAAGAGAACTGACCATGCACTTGCCAAAATCCCTCGTGCTTTCAATAGCCATGATCGGCTTGAACTTCAGTGCTGTGAGTGAAGCCAACGATTGGGTTCATTACGGATCCGATTTGGCTTCAAGCAAATATGCGCCTTTTGATCAAATCAACCAAGCGAATGTGAGCGGTCTGCAACAAGCCTGGACTTGGGATTCACCTGACAATGCCACTGTTGCCGCAAATCATCTGGCTGAAAATTTCCGTGCAACCCCTGGTGCGTACAAATCGACACCGATTGCAGTGAATGGCGTTTTGTACGTTAGCACCTCGTTTGGTCGTGTAGCAGCGATAGATGGTGTCACGGGCCAGGAACTTTGGGTTTTTGATACCCGGTCATGGGAAGCAGGGCGGCCGGCCAATTTGGGCTACAATCATCGTGGCGTCGGCTATTGGGCTGATGGTGACAGAGAACGAATCATCATGCTGTCAAATGATGCCTTTATGTGGTCAATTGATGCCAAAACTGGTCAGCTTGATCCAACGTTTGGTGATCAGGGCAAGGTCGATTTGGCGCAAGGTCTGGGTAAAGACATTAATCGGCAAGCCTATACAATGATCGCAGCACCTCTTATTTATGAGGATCTGGTAATCGTAGGTTCCTCAATCCATGACGGCCCACAGTTTCAGGAAGCGCCCCCGGGGCACGTCAGAGCATTCAACGTTAGAACAGGAAAGCAGGAATGGATTTTCCATACCATCGCTCAGCCTGGTGAGGCGGGCAATGAGACTTGGGAGAACGACTCCTGGCAAAAAGTAGGCAATACCAATGTCTGGACTCAGATGAGTGCTGATCTCGAACTTGGATTGGTGTATCTGCCTGTGGGAACGCCAACCAATGACTGGTACGGTGGACACCGACTTGGCGACAACCGGTATGCGGAGTCGTTGGTTGCAGTCAATGCGAACACGGGTATTCCGGTCTGGCATTTTCAAGCCGTTAAACACGGTCTGTGGGATTACGACATGCCCGCAGCGCCAAACTTGATCGATATCACAGTTGATGGTCGGCCTATTAAAGCCTTGGCTCAGATTTCCAAACAGGGTTTTGTTTACGTGCTGGACAGGGCGACTGGAGAGCCAGTCTGGCCGATAGAAGACCGTCCAGTGCCACCGTCCAACGTGCCGGGTGAGCGAGCATCACCAACTCAGCCACATCCAACAAGGCCTGCACCATTCGATCTGCAAGGTATCTCTGATGAAACCTTGATCAACTTTACACCTGAGCTCAGAGCGGAAGCCTTGGCCAATATCGAGCGCTTTGACTATGGCCCTTTGTTTACACCGCCCACATTGAGGGGAACAATCAATCTTCCCGGTTGGGCTGGCGGCGGCGGCTGGCAAGGATCAGCGGTTGACCCTGAAACAGGGATTCTGTATGTGCCATCGGCTACCTCGGAAATAGTGGTACAGCTGGTTGAACCGGAAGCAGGTAGTTCGGATTTCAGTTATGTGCGCGGCGGGGTAACCTCAGTTAATGGGCCACAAGGCTTGCCATTAACCAAACCGCCTTATGGGCGTCTGACAGCCATTGATCTGAATACCGGCGATCATATCTGGATGGTGCCGCACGGCGAAGGGATACGTCAGCGCATTATTGATCTTGGTATTCTTGATCCTGGCCCAGTAGGTTCAACTTCCCGAACCGGTCCAGTGCTGACCAAAACATTGTTGTTCATCGCGCAGCAAGATGGTCGACGCTCTGTGATGCGCGCATTTGACAAGGCAACAGGCGCTGTTGTGCACGAAATTGATCTCCCATCTGTGCCAAGTGCAACGCCGATGACCTACATGGCTGGAGGCAAGCAATACATTGCTATTGCATTGGGTGGCGGTACTGAAGCCAGCCTTGTGACATACGCATTGCCCTGACATGAGAGGTTTCTATTCACAAAGCGGGCTCTTGACGGGTGTGTTTGCTCTGGCCATGTTTTCCAGCGGTGTCGTCGCGCAATTGTCTGCGGATGCCGCCGGTCAAGACGTGTCATGGAGCACGTACGGCAGCGATCTTGCTTCGAGCAAGTATGTGCCTTTAGATCAGATTAATGCAGAGAATGTTCATCAACTAAAGATCCTGTGGTCCTGGGATTCCCCGGACAATCAAGTATTCAGCACCAATGATCGTGCAAGTGCTGGCGAGTACAAGTCCACACCCATCATGGTAAACGGCGTGTTGTATGTCAGCACGTCGCTCGGGATGGTGGCAGCAATTGATGCCCAAAGCGGCGAGCAGATTTGGGTGTTTGATACAGGCTCCTGGCAACGGGGCAGGCATCCCAATTTTGATAACAATCATCGTGGCGTGTCATGGTGGGATGACGGTGCTGATGGCCGCATCTTAATGGCTGCCAATGATGGTTTGTTATGGTCGCTGAACGCCAGCACTGGCGTCCCCGATCCAACTTTTGGCAACGAAGGCGTCGTTGACTTGAAACAGGGGCTGGGCCGTGAAGCCCGAACCGGCCTATATGGCTCGATATCTCCGCCCACAATCATCAACGATGTGATTGTGGTCGGTTCATCAATCAGCGACGGTCCACTTTTTCAAGACCAGCTGCCTCCAGGCCACGTTCGGGGTTATGACGCACGCACTGGTGCGGAAAAGTGGATATTTCATACCATACCGCAAGGGGAGCAACGCGGCACCGAGACATGGGAAAATCAGTCCTGGCGCACAGCGGGCGCGACCAATGTCTGGACAACCATGAGTGCCGATCCGGAAACCGGATATGTGTATCTTCCCACCAGTACACCCAACAATGATTGGTACGGCGCGCATCGCCTTGGCGACAACTTGTATGCTGAAAGCTTGGTATGTCTTGACGCTGCCACGGGCGAAGTCGTCTGGCATTTCCAGATGGTTCATCATGGATTGTGGGATTATGATCTGCCGGCAGCACCCAATTTGATCGATATTGTGGTGAATGGTCGCCCGATCAAAGCGGTAGCTCAGACCAGCAAGCAGGGGTTTGTATACGTCTTCGACAGAATTACAGGAGAACCAGTCTGGCCTATCGAAGAGCGCCCAGTGCCTCAATCTACCGTAGCGGGTGAGCGCAGTTCACCTACTCAGCCGTTTCCGACCAAGCCACCGCCCTTTGAACCACAAGGTATTTCAGATGCTACATTGATCGACTTCACTCCTGAGCTCCGCCAGCAAGCCTTGGCATTAATCAGTGAAGTGGATTACGGGCCATTGTTTACACCGCCCAGTGAACGTGGAGTGATCATTTTTCCGGGTTATAGTGGCGGCGTTACCTGGACAGGCGCGGCGGTAGATCCTGAGACCGGTATTATGTATGTGCCTTCATTTTCTGCACCTCGGTTTGTTCGTCTTCGCCGGCCTGATGAGGGTGAATCAGACTTTGGTTTTATCAGGGATCGCAGTTTCACCGTTTCCGGGCCTCAGGGGCTACCGCTGATCAAACCTCCGTATGCCAGAATCACAGCGATTGATCTCAACAAAGGCGAGCATGTCTGGATGGTTCCGCATGGCCGAGGCATACAGCAAAAATTGATCGATATGGGCATACCTGATCCCGGACCCGTAGGAAGTTTTGGCCGGAATGGCCCGTTGTTAACAAAATCGCTGTTGTTTGTGGCGCAGCTTGATGAATCAAGACCGGTTATGCGCTCCTACGACAAACGCACTGGGCAAGTTCTCAGCGAACTTGATTTGCCATTACCACCGATGGGTACTCCGATGAGTTACATGCTAAATGGCAAACAATTTATTGTTGTTGCTGCTGGCGCAGGGCCGGATACGCGGCTATTAGCCTTGGGTATTGAATAATCAAATTTGTTTGAGCTTGATTCAGCCCGGCAATTTAATGATAATGCCGGCCCTGACACCAATCAGCTGTTTTGATGAGCTGTAATGTCTGGCTTTATGGTATCCCTTGTCGGTCCCCGCGCAATGATACGCTGTAAACCCCGCCAGGCCCGGAAGGGAGCAACGG
>JAUSPW010000510.1 GCA_030652635.1 Pseudohongiella sp.
CGCAGATGACGACATGATTCTGGATATTGGTCCCAAAACAATTGAGAACCTGGCAGGCATTATTGCCGGCATGCGAACCATTATCTGGAATGGTCCCGTCGGTGTATTTGAGTTTGACGCGTTTGCCAATGGCACTAAAGCCATCGCAGACGCTATCGCCGCCAACACAGGATTTTCCATTGCCGGGGGTGGTGAAACTATTCAGGCCATCGACAAGTTCGGCATAACAAACAAGATTTCATACATCTCTACCGGCGGCGGCGCCTTCCTTGAATTTGTGCAGGGAGAAGTATTGCCGGCAGTTGCCATTCTGGAACACTAAACTAAATCTGACTACGTTAAGGAAGAGGAATTTTTATGGCTCTGATCAGTCTTAGACAGTTGCTCGATCATGCCGCCGAGCATAACTATGGAGTGCCGGCATTCAATGTGAACAACCTTGAGCAAGTCCGTGCCATTATGGAAGCGGCTGATGAGGTGAATAGTCCGGTTATTCTGCAAGCTTCGGCGGGTGCACGAAAATACGCGGGTTCAAATTTCCTGCGCCATTTGATTCTGGCTGCCATTGAGGAGTTTCCGCATATACCGATAGTGATGCATCAGGATCACGGTGTGTCGCCAGCGGTTTGCCAGCGCTCAATACAGCTGGGATTTTCCTCAGTAATGATGGATGGATCATTGGGTGTGGATGGGAAAACCCCGATGGATTATGACTACAATGTCAACGTAACCCGCACAGTCGTTGCAATGGCACACGCCTGCGGCGTTTCGGTTGAAGGCGAAATTGGCTGTCTGGGTTCGCTCGAAACCGGTATGGCCGGAGAGGAAGATGGCATTGGCGCAGAAGGGCTGCTCAGTCATGATCAAATGCTGACCGACCCTGAAGAAGCTGCATCCTTTGTAAAAGACACCGGGGTGGATGCCTTGGCGATTGCAGTAGGCACCAGCCATGGCGCCTACAAATTCAGCCGCCCGCCCACCGGCGATATTCTGGCCATTGAACGCATCAAGCAGATTCATGCACGCATACCTGCAACACATCTGGTGATGCATGGTTCCTCGTCAGTGCCGCAGGAATGGTTGGCAATTATCAATGAGTTTGGCGGCGAAATCCCGGAAACCTACGGTGTGCCGGTGTCTGAAATTCAGGAAGGCATCAAGCATGGCGTG
>JAUSPW010000527.1 GCA_030652635.1 Pseudohongiella sp.
GCAAACTCGACAATCAGAATGCCATTTTTACTGGCGATGCCTACCAGAATGATCAAGCCAATGTTGGTATATATATTGAGCGTGCCACCGGTCAGCAGCAAACCTATCAGCGCCCCAAAAATCGCCAGCGGCACAGTGGTCATGATGACCAGTGGATGGACAAAACTTTCGAATTGAGCAGCCAACACGAGGAATACTACCAGCAAGGCCATGGCAAAAATGAACACCAGCCCACCACTCGATTCTTTGAGCTCCAACGATTCGCCTTTGTAGCTGATCTGAGCATGCTCGGGCAATTCGGCGCGTACGGTATCCTCCAGGAACTTGAGGCCCTCTGCGAGGCTCACACCGGGTTGTAATCCACCACTAATGGTAATAGCACGCATGCGCATGTATCTGTTCAGTGAGTTGGGTGCCGAGGTATTTTCAACACTGATCAGGTTTGACAAAGGAATCAACTGCCCGCTTGACTCAGATCTGACATAGATGTTGGTCAAATCGTCCGGAGAGGCGCGCTGACTTTCTTCGGCCTGCAGGATGACGTCGTATTCTTCACCCCGATCAGCAAACGTAGTTACCCTGCTCTCACTCATCATGGCCTGCAGAGTGCGACCGATTGACTGAATGCTGACGCCAAGATCTGCCGCGCGGGTTTTGTCCACAGTGACCGTCAGGCCCGGACGAGTTTCAAGATAATCCGAAGACATGCGCGTGAACATGCCGCTGGCTTCCCCACGTGCAATCAATAAATCGCGCCATTCAGCCAATTCTTCAAAGGTCCTGCCACCAATAACAAATTGCACGGGCAGACCTCCGCCACCACGGACCAGACCTGAGCGCATAAACATGTTGATTTGAAGCCCGGGTTGGTTTGCCCATGCAGCACCTAACTCGCGCATGACCTGCTGGGTGGATTTGTCTCGCGTCTCCCAGTCAGGCAAAGCAACAATGCTCATGCCACTGCTGACACCGCTGCCGCCGCCACCAAATCCCGGCAGCATAGAAACAACACTTTTCACTTCACCGGACTCAAGATACGGAAGCACAGTATCCTGCATCTGATTTACCTGGTCTTGCATGTAGGACATGCTGGCACCTTCCGGACCACTGACGCGTACCATAAATACGCCTTGATCCTCAGAAGGCGCAAACTCGGATGGCACTTGCTGCCAAAGAAAGTAAACGCCTATGCCGACCATAAACAGGCCCGCCAAAATAACCAGTCGAATCTTGAGCGCGAATTCGAGCGCTTCGTGATAACCCTGTTGCAGCCATCTGAACAAGCGATCCACTGTTCGCGTCAGGAAACTCTCATGAGAGTGACTGTTGAGTAGTTTAGAACTCATCATCGGAGTCAGCGACAACGCCAGAATGGTCGAAACAACTACTGCACCACCGATGGTAATGGCCAGTTCATAAAACAGAATGCCCATGTTTCCTTCCATGAACACCACGGGCACAAACACCGCCAGCAAAACCAGCGTCGTTGCAATGACGGCAAAACCTACCTGGCGCGCGCCATTATAGGCGGCCAGCAACGGTGGCTCACCGCTTTCCACTCGCCGTTGGATATTCTCCAAGACCACAATCGAGTCATCTACGATCAGCCCAACACATAAAACCAGTGCCAACAAGGTGATCAGGTTGATTGTTAAACCAAACATCAGCATGACCATAAACGCTGATAACAGGCAGACCGGAATCGTCACTGCCGGAATCAACATACTGCGGAATGATCCCAAGAACATATAGATCACCAGACTCACCAGAAGCACGGTCATGATGATGGTGGTATACACGGATTCGATGGCGTACTCGATGAATTCGGCGTCGCTGTTGGACAGTACCAGTTCCATATGGTCAGGTAATGTCTGGTTTACACGATCAGACATCGCCATGCTCTGACGCAATACGTCCAGGCTGTTGGCCGTTGACTGGCGCACAATGCCAAGCCCCACCGCATCAACGCCATTACCGCGATAAATCGCCCTGTTACTGGCAGCACCTAGCTCAATACGGGACACTTCGCCCAGCGTGACAAATTGGCCTTCATTGCCACGTGCGATCACCAGACCGCGAAAATCATCTGCCGACTGAAAAACACGGTCCACTCTGACCGTAAACTCCCGATCATTAGAATCGACTCGCCCTGCGGGCAGTTCAACATTCTGGCGACGTAATGCAGATTCTACGTCTGTTACGGTCAATCCGCGGGCGGCCAATGCTACCCGATCGAGCCACACTCGCATGGCATAACCGCCTGTTCCTCGCACGGATACGCTGGCCACGCCGTCAATAACTGCAAACTGGTCAACAATGTAGCGTTCGGCGTAGTCGTTCAATTCGAGAAAGCTCATCTCCGAGCTGACCAGATTGAAAAACGCGATAGGTCGGCCATCAGCGTCAGCTTTGGCGATTTCAGGCGGATCTACGCCTTCAGGTAGTCTGCGAACGACGCGGGATACTTTGTCGCGGATATCGTTGGCGGCTTGATCAATATCACGGCCAACCTGAAACTCCACCGATACGCGTGAACTCCCGTCACTGCTTGAGGAGTTAATGGACGTCACACCCTCAACGCCATTGATCTGATCTTCGATCAGCTGGGTTATCTGGGCTTCTACAATGTCAGCGGATGCCCCAGGATAATTGGTGCTGACTGACACAACCGGTGGGCTGGTATCCGGGTATTCTCTGACAGGAAGCTCAAGAAAGGACAGTATGCCGAATGCCACTAATATCAGACTGATAACAGTAGCGAAGACAGGCCGTTTTACGGATATATCAGACAAAATCATGTTTAATCCCCGGGCGACACGTGCGGAACACGTGTCATTTCAAGCAAGTAGTTAAATCAGGAACGATCTTTCAGGCCGTTAGCAGGACTGGCGGCACTGGTGGGTACCGCACCTTCCTGATTAAGAATCCTGACTCGTGAGCCAGGTCTGACTTGCGCAATCCCTTGTGTAACCACTCGTTGACCAGGTACAACACCAGACACTATTTCAACCTGCCCAGGTCGCCGCCGCCCGAGTTGAACTTCCACTCGCCGAGCAACACTTTCTTCATCGACCACAAATACATACTGGCGTCCCTGACTGGGGACTACTGCCGCCTCTGGCACTACCACGGCATCTCTTGGGTTGAGTGTCAAACCAACCGTCAGTAACATGCCCGGTCTCAGTAAACCCTCAGTGTTGTCGATTTCTGCGCGTACCTGGACAGATCGAGTTGACGTATCCACGCGTGATCCGACGGAGGTCACGATGCCTTGAAACTCCTGACCGCGGTAGACAATGCTGTTCGCTTTTATTGTCTGACCGGGCTGAAGCTGGGCGAGGTAAACTTCGGCAATATTGAAGTCCAGTTTGATGGTAGATATATCATCCAGCGTTGTAATGACTGTGTTGGGTGTTACCAACGAGCCTTCACTGATGTTGCGGAATCCAAGAATGCCAGTGAACGGTGCCCTGATCAGCCTATCGTCCATATTGGCAATCACACCTTCGAGACGCGCTTCTGCGGTTTCCCATCGGGTACGTGCATCATCCAGATCTGTCTGTGATATGAGGTTGGTTTCAATCAGCGATTGCAGCCGATCATATTGGCGTCGCGCGTCGGTTTCAGACGCACGCGCTTCAGCCAATCGTGCCGCTTCTGCGTTGTTGGTCAACTCAACCAACACATCGCCCTGCTCCACAAAACCGCCGTCGTTAAAATGAATTGCGGTTACCGTGTCTGACACTTTGGCAGTCAGATTCAAGGATTCATTCGCCTGAGCTGTTCCGACTGATTCAACGTCATCCGCCAGCATTTCACGTGAGACGACCGCAACTGTCACTGTGGTTTGTCCCATGCCGCCCGGCGGTCCTCCCATCATGCCAGGCGGCGCGCCAGCGGGTGCTTCTTGCAATTTGGTGTATAGGCCGTAAGACAGTGCGAGAGCGCCAGCAATAAATACTATCAACAATGGGTGGCGTGTTAAAAAATGCAAAATCCAACTCCTGGGCATAGTAGCCGCTTAGTCCATCGTTCAGGCAAAAAATGGTGATGATTAGAAAATCACTTTAACAACACTTGCTACTCATTACGGTGACAAAGTGTTACCAGTTCGCGGCTTTGCGTTAAACAACGTACCGAGTACGGTGAAAAGATGTCAGCAGTTCACCGTCAATGGTCTTTTGATTCATGAACTGCACGACAGCATCGAGCATCCTGCCTTATTCGCTGCCCACTGAGGCCGTTTTGCAGCAAGGTGAGCGTTGGCAGCACTTGGGTCCTGATAAGGTTTCTCAAGTGTGTTGAGCAAGAAACTAAAAATGCTCATATCACCTGCTTCTGCAGCGTCAATGGCTTGTTGTGCAAGATAATTTCTTGGTACAAAAGCCGGATTGATACTGTTCATCAACAATTTGCGTTGCTGTTGATCATAGGTATCTTGCAGAAGTCCGTCTCGATAACGAGTTTCCCAGTCCTGATACGACCGCATTGTCTCCAAAGACATTTCATGGGGGTCATAAAATGCGGGTCTCAGCAGTTCTGGCAAGTGGCAGTCAGTATCTTCAGGAACAAAGCCAGATAATAAACGGAAGAACAGCGTCATATCGGTCGGGTGTAAACAAAGTAATTTTTTCAGGTCATCAATCAAATTGACTGGGCAACGACTGGTATGTGTAAAACCGAGTTTTAAGCACATCATGTCAGCAAATTCAATTTCGTATTCCGACGGCAAATTGTTCAGTATCTGCTGCAATGATTCGGCGTCCTGGACCACCGGGTAAATTGCGTTGGCCAATTGATAAAGATTCCAGCGCGCTATGGCTGCTTGATTGCCAAAGCGATAACGTCGGTTGGCCGCATCTGTTGTGTTCGGGGTCCAGTCTGGATTGTAGTCATCAACCCAGCCATAGGGACCATAATCAATGGTGAGACCCAATGTCGACATATTGTCAGTATTCATGACGCCATGCACAAACCCGACACGCATCCACTGGACAACCATGGTTTGTGTCAATCTGCACACCCGTTGGAACCATTCCAGATAAACGTCGGTTGTTGTTTTTTCCGAAACTGAGGATTTGAGCTTGATCGCGAGGTCTTCCCAATCTGACTCAATAACAAAATTGAGCAGATTACGAAGCAGGTCATTGTCGCCACGTGAGGCTGGCAGTTCAAAATTACCAAATCTGACAAATGACGGTGAAACCCTGCAGACAATCGCACCCAATTCTGCTTGTGGATTGCCATCGTAAAACATGTCACGCACGACTCTATCGCCAGTGGCAACCAGGCTTAACGCGCGAGTGGTCGGCACGCCCAGATTAAACATGGCTTCGCTGCACAAGTACTCTCGCAGCGAGGAGCGCAACACTGCCCTGCCATCTGCATGACGTGAATAAGGCGTTGGGCCAGCCCCTTTCAATTGCAGCGTCCAATGTTTATTTTGCAAATTAGTCAGTTCACCCAGATTGATCGCCCTGCCATCGCCCAATTGGCCAGCCCAGTTGCCAAATTGATGGCCACCGTAGGCCATCGCATAAGGATCCATGCCAGCCAATAGACTGTTGCCGCCAAGCACTTGCGCAAGTGCCTGTCTGTCGTGCAGCAAGGCTGCAAGGCCAAGTTCAGTGGCCAGGCTTTCATTCAGTGCAAGTATCTGCGGGTTGCTTACCTTGGCGGGTATTACGCGAGAATAGGCCGCACGGTGCACCTGCCGACAATAATTCTCAGCAATTTTGTCGGCAGGCAGTGCGCGAGTGAAACGATTAACAAAAACGAGCTCTGACTTGTACGTGTCTGTCATTACCAATCGGGTCCATCCAATCGCTCTATCAAAGTTGCGTTAGCGGTGCCACCACCTTCGCAGATTGCAACGAGTCCGTAGCGCGCTTCCCGACGCTCCAGTTCGTGCAACAGACTGGTCACCAGTTTTGCGCCAGTAGCGCCGAGTGGGTGCCCCAGCGCTTGTGCTCCCCCATTAACATTGAGTCTGCGCAGGTCGGCGCCCAGTGCCTTCGCCCATGCCAGCGGTACGGAGCCAAAGGCCTCGTTAACTTCATAAAGATCAATGTCATCGATTGTCAGATTGGCCTTTTCAAGCAGTTTTTCAGTGGCAGGAATTGGCCCTTCCAGCATAATCTCTGGGTCAGAACCCACAACAACCAGCGTGTGGATGCGCGCTCTGACGGGAAGATTGTATTTCTCGACTGCGTGACGATTGGCAATCAGAACCGCCGCTGCGCCATCACTGATCTGGCTGGCGGTACCTGCAGTAATCACCCCACCTTCAAATAATGTTTTTAAGCCCTGCATGGCCTCGAGGCTGGCTTCATAACGAATGCCTTCATCAACCGCATGCGTGTCCAGGCTGCCATCCGCGCGAGTGACTTCTACAGGAACAATTTCGCGCAAGAAGTAACCTTCACGAGTGGCTGATGCTGCGCGCTGATGACTGAGCACACCAAACTTGTCGAGTTCTTTACGGGTAATGTGATACTTCTGTGCGAGCAGCTCTGCACCACTGAATTGGCTGAATTCAATGCCAGGATAAAGTTCATCCAAGCGCTCGCCACGGGGTATGCCGCGTCCCAGAGGTTTTGAGTCGTTGATATTTGACCCTATAGGAACCAGGCTCATGCACTCAACGCCGCCACAGATCACCAGATCCTGCGTGCCGGACATGACAGCCTGCGCTCCAAAGTGGATGGCTTGCAAGGATGAACCGCATTGCCGATCAATCGTCACACCAGGAACGGAAACATCCAGTCGAGACGCCAATGACACATTTCGACCAAGATTACCTGCTTGGGCGCCGACTTGACTGACACACCCAAAAATCACATCGTCAACAGCATCAGTGGGCAGCGCAGTCCTGTCTAACAGTTCATCGACTACCGCAGCGCCGAGGTCAATCGGGTGAATTGCACTCAGACTGCCATTTTTTTTGCCGCAGGCGGTTCTGACTGCCGCTACGATATAAGCCTCTGCCATAAGTTCTGCTCCTGTGCTTTTTTTAAACGATATGTCCTACCCATCGACCTGCCAACATGACGCCAGCCCAGATTAGCAGAGACAACACGCCTGACCATTTAAGGAATGCGGGTACTTTAACACCAACACCGCGGCTGTTTGATCGACGGTATTGCAAGGACTGCCAGTGGAACACCAACATGTTTAATGCTGCAAGTGCCATCAACAACATCTTCCATTGAAATGCAGGATTTAACACATGCGCACTGGCACGTGTAATAAACAAACCTGTTCCGGTCAGACATGCAACCACAAAGGAGACCCATATCCATGGCAAGAAGTCTTTGCTCAAATCTTCAACGCTATATCGATTTGCTGCCAAGCCGGCGATGCGCAGATCAAGCATCAGCAGTGCTCCGAGCATAAAGCTGATTGCTAGCACATGCAGGGAGTTGATCAGCGGAAACCACCAGGTCGCACCGATCTGCTCTGCCAGCGGAAGATATTCAAGGGAGAGCCAGAACTCATGTGCTAAAAACGCGTCGAGCATTTGTAGTTACCCTGGCCAGAAAATGTAATCGGAATAGGCTATCCATCGCCCTGCCATTGCGGTTAAAACCCATCCGAACAGCACCAGTCCAGACAACAGTTTTATTGAGAAATCGATTTTAGCATGCTCAATCTGTTTGCTTTTTTGCCATAACCAGACACTGGCGATGATAGTGAGCAGGAATGCGGCAGCTTTGATATTGAAGATAGGGTTGTAGAGATAACGCTGCGGACGTGCGAGAAAAAAAAGTGCTCCACTGGTCAGCATGATGGGCAGAGCACAGAAAAACCACGGAAACAGTCGTTGAGTCATTTCATAGGGATCCTGGCGACGTGCTGCCAGCCCCAGAATACGAAGACAAATCATCATGATGGAAGCAACAATAACCGCCACGCCCAGTAAATGAATAGTCTGCACAATAGGTGGCAGACCTGGCACTGATCGCAGCAGATTTCCGCTTAGTTCCCTTAACGGGCTGTTAGTAAAAAACTCGTTCAGTGTCCCGGTGATATCAGGCATTTCCTGTCGTTCCGAGCATATCTATCAATGCGCTCTCCGACATGGGTCTGGCGTAGTAGTAACCTTGCGCTACGTGGCATTTCAGGCTGGCAAGCAATTGGGCTTGCTCAAGTGTTTCGACACCCTCCGCAATGGTCTCAAAACCCATATTTTCACTCAGCGATATGATCGTTTTTACCAGGCTCAAGGAGCTGCTGTCGTTGATCATATTGCGTACAAAACTCTGGTCAATCTTGAGCGTTGTCACAGGATACTGATGCAGGTAACTCAGAGAAGAGTAACCTGTACCAAAGTCGTCGATCGCGATTTTCATACCAAAGTCCCGACAGCGATTCAAAACAATTTTTACATGTTCTGATTGTCGAAGCAGCAATCGCTCGGTGATTTCGATATGAATAGCGGTTGGTTCCAAGTCGGCCGCTTGTGTGACGCGCAGCATTTCATCAGGGAAGTCAGGATCATCAAAATCCTGTGCAGAAAAATTGACGCTCATAAACAAATGAGGGTTGCCGCTGCTGATCTGCAGTCGTTTTAGAGTTGCACAGGATTCTCGAAATGCCCACCGGGTGGCTTCGATGATCAAGCCTGTATCTTCAGCCATCGGTATAAACAAATCAGGTCGCATGCGGCCTTTCACTGGGTGTTGCCAGCGCATCAGCGCCTCAAAACCCAAGATTTCGCTTGTGTGCAGATTGACGAAGGGTTGGTATTCAAGAAAAAGTTGTTGGCGAGCGACAGCTATTCGAAACTCATTCGCCATGCGCACCAGATCAAGTACTTTGCTCTCTTCCGCGTGAACCTGTTCTTGTTGTTCCAGTACTGACGTCAGTCCGTCAAAGTCGCGAATATTTTCTGAGCGCTGAAGAATGTCGCGATAACGCAGCAAAATGAGGCGTGTTACCAGGCCAACAATCGGATTTGAGTTGCGCAGTGCACGGGTGAAATCATGTTTTGATATTTCCAGCAAACGACAATCTTCGATCGCTTGCACAGAGGCACTGCGCGGACCATCGTCTACAATGGCCATTTCACCAATCAAGCTACCCGGGCCTCGGCTGCCCATCTGCAAAACGCTGCCGTCCGGGCGTGTCAGGCTGATTAACACGCGACCACTTTGAACAAAGAACGCGCAATGCCCGGGGTCACCCTGCCTCATGATGTGTTCGCCAGCACGATAGACCTTTTCCACTTGAAGCGGGTCGCCGGAATCAAATGCTGGTAACAGGGCATCCTGATCAGATTCTTGTTTATTATTGTTATTACTGAAGTTGTCTGACACTGGGTTCACATCTTTCCAAAATTATAAAATTAAACTCTGGCGGATTCAACCTTGAAGTGCATAACTCTACCGTGATAGGAAAAGTGGCCAGTTACCTGTAGGCTCTTTTCTTTTTCTCCGGCAAGAGATATGTGAAATGAGTAGCTACAAGCAACTGACCTACGAGCAACGATGCCAGATTGAAGTGTTAAAGAAAAGCGGTTTCAGTCAGCAGCGTATTTCAGATTCAATTGGGTTGAATCAGTCATCGATTTCAAGGGAGCTGGCACGCAATACGGGTCAGCGTGGTTACCGTCATCGCCAGGCGCATATGAAAGCCTGTGAGCGACGACAGCAGGCAACCAGGCCGAGCAAAATGACTGCAGCGATTATTGAGCTGATTGATGCCAAGGTGCGCCAATACTGGAGTCCTGAGCAGATAAGTGGTTGGCTCAAACTTGAGTATGGTAAGGATCTCAGCCATGAGAGTATTTATTTAAGAATATGGGCGGATAAACGCGTAGGTGGCGACTTGTATTTGTTCCTGCGCCGCCGTGGCAAGAAGTATCAGTGGCGTGGAAGTAATGGAAAAACAAGCCGGGGCCAGATAAAGAATCGGATCAGTATCAGCGAGCGCCCATCGGTGGTGGACGAAAAAAAAGAAGTTGGCCACTGGGAAATTGACACGGTGATAGGCAAAGGTCATAAAGGTGCATTAGTGACAATTGTAGAGCGAGTGACCAAATTTACTCGCTCATGCCGGGTGGCATCGAAGAGTGCAGCGTGCGTGACAGCAGCGACGATCAGGTTGCTGACACCGTACAAAAAACTGGTGCTCTCGATTACGGCTGATAATGGAAAAGAGTTCGCATACCACGAAAAGATCGCGGCAAAACTGCAGTGCGACGTGTACTTTGCCAATCCGTATTGTTCCTGGGAGCGAGGCTTGAACGAGAACACCAATGGCCTGATCAGACAGAGTTTCCCGAAACACACCGATCTGAGTAAGGTGAGTGATGCAGCAGTGAGACAAGCAATTGATTGTTTGAACAAGCGACCAAGGAAACTTCTTGGATATAAGACTCCTGCTTGTGTAATGAAGGAAAAATTAGCGGCCCTAGTGGCTTAACTGGTTATGCACTTGGGAATTGAATCCAAGCACAGAATACCTTGATTCTTGATGAGTATCCTCGATACCAGGCTTCACCATACCCCGACCGGATAATTCTGCTGCCCGGTACTCAGGGGGAACTTAGCTATCAGGTCAGTTGGCGTACGGATGAATCCGTTGCGATAGCCGAGGCAGAAATTGCCCTGGCCAGCAGTAGTCCCTCGTTGTCTGTGGATGCCAAAACAGTTCAAGGAAACACCTTGCCTTTAACAGCGGGCAATGGCCTTGCTCACCATCATGCAATAGAGTTTTCGCAGTTGAAAAGTGACACGCTTTACGTCTACCGCGTCAAAGGGGCAGGTGTCTGGAGTGAGTGGTTTCAGTTCAGAACACCAGATGCAGTTAATCCGTTTCCGTTTGAGGTGTTGTACTTTGGCGATGCGCAGAACTCAGTCAAGTCACTGTTCTCGAGAGTTGTAAGACAAGCAGTATTAAGTACCAGGAATCCCTCATTGATGATTCATGCCGGCGATATGATCGATCGCCTGGGAATTCAGGACAATAATTGGGGCGAATGGTTTGAGGCAATGAGCTGGATTGCTCCTTCGATATTGCAGTTGCCGGTTCCTGGTAACCACGAATACAACGAAACCACTATGCCGCCGCAAAGAGTGCCACAGTGGGATGCTCAATTTGTCTCAGCAAAAAACGGTCCGGCAGGCTTCGAGCAGACGGTGTTTTATACTGATTACCAGAATGTCAGGTTTATTGTGCTTGATTCAACCCGAGCAATTCACGATGAATCTGCCGCAATTGCGCAAGCACAATGGTTGACACAGGTGCTTTCCACCAACAAAGCTCAATGGACTATCGTGATTTACCATCATCCTATGATGTCTGTTTCGCACGGTACTCCGAATCAGATGCTGACAGAGCACTGGCGTCCATTGTTTGAACAGTATGGAGTTGATCTGGTCTTGCAGGGGCATGACCATGTGTATGGTCGCAGTGGATTCCCTGACACTGAGGCAGTGGGCCCGGTTTATGTTGTGTCGGTGGCGGGCCCTAAAATGAACCTGGTGTCCGAGGCTGCGACGAACACACTGGCGGTCACTGGTGAGGATGTTCAGTTGTACCAATCAATCACGCTTTCGAGCTCGCAACTCCGTTTTGAAGCGAGAACCGTGACTGGGGAGGTGTACGATAGATTTGTATTGGAGCAATTGCCTGGTGGAGGAAATACACTGATGGATGATTTTACTCCTTTAGGCAAGTCGCCAAGGTCAATTTGCAGCAAAGCAGGTCAGGTCCCTGCTCAAGTTGATGCAAGCGGAACCCCGAGGCCAGGGCGTTGCTGGGATGGTATGGTGTGGCGCTAATAATCTTGAATGTCAAATTGGCCCTGATATAGGTGAAAGTATCCTAAAAACAATAGGATAAGTCCTTTCGGTTGAACTGAATGACTTGCCCGGCCAGCATACGATTGACCAGACAAATGCGGCGAAATTGCTTTTTATCAATAAAATCATACTTATGCTGGACAAAACGAATATTTCACGTGAGAATGCGGTCACTCGCGCAAATACTGTGCATAACAAAGACTACAAATTGTGGGGCAGGCGGCATGAAAAACCTGACAGCAGCACTTGTGGCGGCAACGTTATCTTTTCTGAATTTTCCGATTCAGGCTCAACAATCGAGTCTGTCGGGCTCAAGTGCGTCCATGACGCAGCAACACGCGCACGCAGTGCAAGCCGGTTATACCTTTGTAAGAACTTCACGTGGAGTCAACGAACTCGTTGAAGCTGGCGAACTGGTGCGTGTTTCCGCAAATCAGTTTGTGGAAATTCACAATGTGTCCTATCCCTATGCGCGGCCGGCGGTAAAAACGCTGGTAGAACGTCTTGGCGCCCAATATTTTAATGCTTGTGGCGAAAAACTTACGGTGACCAGTCTGACGCGCCCGATCGAGCGCCAACCTGCCAACGCGCACAGCGATTCAGTGCATCCCACGGGCATGGCTGTTGACCTTCGTATCCCCTCCAAACAAAGCTGCCGCAACTGGCTGGAAAAAACGCTGCTTTCGCTGGAAGATAACAATATTCTGGACGTAACACGCGAACGCAATCCTCCGCATTATCACGTGGCAGTATTCCCCGATCATTATGTGAATTACCTTGCAGGCGAGTCAGGGCAGAGCCGCGAGTATACCGTGCGCCGCGGCGACACGCTGTCGGCGGTTGCATCGCGCATGGATACTACTGTGGCTCAACTGCGAGCTGCTAATGGTCTACGTAGTGATCTGATCAATATTGGACAAAAGCTTGTTGTGCCAGGATCCGGTGGTATTGCTTCGGCCAGCGGTGCACGTGTGATCGCGACAAGTTCTACAAGCGCCCCGAGTGCCCCACAACGCACTGTCATGACAGAGCTTGAGCACAAAGTCCGACCGGGTGAAACACTCTGGCGTATTGCACGAAGTTATCGAACCAGCGTAGAAGCGCTGCGTGTGCAAAATGGTCTTCGAAACGATTTGTTACGTGTCGGCCAGGTGCTGCGCGTGGCGATGGATGAGTCTTAAACCCTGACGTCCAGCAGACTTCCAATCATGTTGTCTGCTGTATCAAACACTTTTGCCGATGCGTTAAACAGCTGAAAATTGATTTTCAGGTTAACAATCGGCTCTGCGGTATTCACATTTCCTGATAATGCGGCATTAATGTCCGCGCCGCTATCGCGTGCCGTTGTGCCAGCTGACGCTATCTGCTGCGCAGACTGCGCCATGCCTTGCCAGGCAAATTGCATACTATTGATGCTGACAGCGGAACTGCTCACTGGTTTGTGCTTTCCTTCATGTGGTTGAATCAACTGTCAGCCTAACGCTACCAGGTTGCCAGGTCAAGCGTAGGCAATTGCCACACTTTATTGCTATTCTGATTGCTCTTGGATAAGGCAAGGATAACTATCCGATGGGCGAACTGGTGATTGTCGTAGTGGGGGTGTTGCTGTTAACCCTGGTAACAGCGATCTGGATCTACAATCGGCTGGTCGCTGATCGTAATCAGGTGCTGGCGTCCTGGAGTGATATCGACGTTCAACTGATGAGACGCCATGAGTTGGTGCCTCAGTTGGTCAATACCGTCAAGGCGTACGCCTCCCATGAAAAAGCCACGATGACGGCAGTGACTGAGTTGCGCGCGCGCAGTGACGCGGCTGAGCACCTGCCCGATAAAGCTGCCCTTGAGTCAGCATTGCACAATGCCGTGCAAAAACTGATTGTGGTGGCCGAAGATTATCCCGATCTCAAGGCTGATCTGAATTTCAGACAGTTGCAAAGTGAGTTAACAGACATTGAGAATCATATTCAGTATGCCCGCCGGTTCTATAACGGCGTTGTGCGCATACTGAACACGCGAATTCAAAGTTTTCCGCACTTGCTGTTGGCAAAGCCCCTAGGCTTCAAACCCGCCGAGTTTTTTGAAGTCTCTGATGCCGCTGCCCGAGCGGCGCCCACACTGGACATACACTGACATGACCCCCGCCGCATTGACACAACTTCAAGGTGTTTTGAGAAGCATCGCCGCGCTGGTTCTGCTGTTTGTCAGTGTGAATGCCACTGCGCAGGAACGCATACTATCGTTTCACAGTGATATCGAGATCGCAGCCGACGCCAGTATGACGGTAACGGAAACCATTCGTGTCAGAGCCGAAGGTGGCATGATTCGGCGCGGGCTGTACCGGGAATTTCCCACCCGATACCGCGACCGGGCTGGCAATGCCTACCGTGTTGAGTTTGAGGTGCTGCAGTTGCTGCGTGATGGACAGCCTGAGCCTTGGAGCATGGATGAGTCCCGCAATGGCGTGCGTATCGATTTTGGTGATGATGATTTTTTGCAGGTGCCACGCGATTACGAGTACCAGCTGCAATATCGCACCCATCGCCAGATAGGTTTTTTTGAAGCACACGATGAATTGTATTGGAACGTAACCGGTAATGGCTGGGGTTTTGTTATTGAACAGGCAAGTGCACGTGTC